>JBILST010000242.1:0-3613 GCA_044371865.1 Flavobacterium sp. | reverse complement strand
CCATGTATGCTTCAACGGATTTAACTTTAAAAACAGAAATAGTTAATCAAACTAAGGTAGTTCCTTCTCTAAAGGAAATTGATGCTACTAAAATGGATTCTATCTATACTACTACAAAAGCATATACCGATGGTACAACTGTAGAAGAAATCAAAACGATCCATTTTGAAAGCGGAAAAGTTATGGTAGATGATAAAGGAAAAGACAAAATAGAAACAAAAGTTATTAAAATGATTAATAGTAGCGACCGTTGGTTCTTAGTATTAATGGTTTTCATTCAGGTGATTTTTGTAACTATGGTTTATGGTCCAATTGCTGCTTTCTTGGTAGAAATGTTCCCTGTTAAAATTAGATATACCTCAATGTCGTTACCATATCACGTAGGAAATGGTATCTTTGGTGGATTACTGCCTGCTATTTCAACTTATTTTGTTACCACTTCTAAAGAAGCAGGTGATGTAGAGTTTTATTTAGAAGGACTTTGGTATCCAATTGGAATTGCTGCAATTTGCTTTGTAATTGGAATGATATATATTGATAGAAAAATTAACACACTTCACGACTAAAAAATAATAATCATGAACACAATAAAAAAATATTTAGGAATCGTATGGATAGCACTTGCAATTGCAATAGCCTATTTTTCGATTGGAATTTTTGGAGGTAAATTAACTTCTGGAAAACAAGATGATTTAGTTTTTGGAATTATTATTTTCTTTATACTTTTACCTATGATTGTTACCGGATTAACTATTTTTGGTTGGTATGCAATTACTGATGAATATGAAGATTAATTAAAAAAAATATACTTAACTTAGAAGCTCTTATTTTACATAAGAGCTTTTGGGTTTTATAAATGGATATATAAATGAAAAAAAGACATCAACAAAAATTAGTGGTTTTGTCATTACTATTGCTTTTGGCGCTTAACTTGCCAATAGTGCTGTTATTTGATAGTTCTGAAAGTTTTTTAGGTTTTCCTATCATTTATATTTATATCTTTTCTGCTTGGTTATTTTCCGTATTAATGTCTTGGATTGTAGTACAACGTTATTATGAATAGTGCTGTTTTATTACTTATTTTATTAGGGTATTTGGGTATTCTTTTTTTTATTGCCCATTGGGCAGAGAAAAAAGAAAATGTTAAATGGACTAATAATCCGTACGTCTATTCTTTATCTTTAGCTGTCTATTGCACCGCTTGGACGTATTATGGAAGTATTGGTGTGGCAGCCAATTCGGGACTTAGTTATTTGCCTATTTATATCGGACCCATTATTATTATTCCCGCTTGGATTATCATTTTAAAGAAGATCATTCGCATTTCTCGTGTGAATAAAATTTCAAGTATTGCTGATTTTATTTCACTTCGGTATGGTAATAGCCGTTTTTTAGGAGCTATAGTAACTGTAGTTTGTTTGGCAGGAATTTTACCTTATATCGCTTTGCAATTGAAAGCTATTTCTGAAACGTTTCATATTGTTACTAAAACCAATTCAAGTTCCTATATTTTTGATGATACAACAACTTATGTAGCTGTCGCATTAGCTCTTTTTGCCTCCTATTATGGAACACGCTACGTGGATGCATCGGAAAAAAGAAAAGGAATTGTTACCGCAGTTGCTTTAGAAAGTATATTGAAATTAGTTTTCTTTTTAATTATTGGAATTTATGTAACTTTCTTTGTGTTTGATGGTTATGATGATATTTATGCCCAAGCATCATTGTTAGATAACTTTAAAGAAAAAAATACCATTGGCGGTTTAGAACAAGGATTAAATTGGTTCTTTTTGAGTATGGTTTCGCTTTTTGCAATTTTCTTATTGCCAAGACAATTTCAAATGTCGGTGGTAGAAAATAACAGAGAACGTCATATTAAGACTGCTATTTGGTTGTTTCCTCTTTATCTTTTACTTTTCAATTTATTTGTATATCCAATCGCTTGGGGTGGAAATGTTTTATTTGAAGGTAAAAATGTCAATGCCGATACTTATTCGCTTTTAATTCCTCAGTTCTTCGATAATAAAATTTTAACTGTTTTGGTTTTTCTTGGCGGATTTTCAGCAGCCATTTCTATGATTGTGGTTTCCAGTATCAGTTTGTCTACCATGTTGAGTAACAACTTGTTAATTCCCTATTCGTTTTTAGGAAAATTAAGAAATGAAGAACAAATCATCAACAATAAAAAAATTGTCAACATTCGTAAAATAGGCATTTTTTCATTAATTATTGGGGCGTATTTTATTTACCGATTCTTCGCTTTAGATTACAGTTTGGTTTCTATTGGATTGATTTCGTTTGTCATTATTGCTCAATTAGCGCCTGCGTTTTTCGGAGCCATATTTTGGAGAAGAGGGTCAAGAATGGGAGCTATCTATGGCATCTTAATAGGATTTGTAATTTGTGTTTATACTTTGCTCTTGCCTTATGCTATAGGATTAACAAATAATGAAAGTTCATTTGTGTCTGAAGGCTTTCAAAAAATAGCCTTATTAAAACCGTTTCAACTTTTTGGATTGAATTATTTACAACCTGTTCCGCATGCTTTATTTTGGAGTATGTTATTTAATACGCTGACGTATTTTGCGGTTTCGGTTAGTTTTAAGGGAAATTACCGCGAACGCAATTATGCTGAAATGTATGTAGATATTGACAAATACAGTACCAATCACGAAAATGCCTTTGTTTGGAAAGGAACCGCTTATACAAGAGATATTGAAAAAGTATTGATTCGATTTTTAGGAGAAGAACGAACTAAACGCGCCATGAATATTTTCAACGTGAAATATAATGTTGATAAAAATCAAGAATTAGCTGATGCGAGATTGGTAAAATTTGCTGAAAATTTACTTACTGGACACATCGGAACGGCTTCTGCTCGAATTTTAATTTCAAGTGTTGTAAAAGAAGAGAAAATTACATTGCCTGAAGTTTTGAAAATATTAGAAGAATCGAAAGAAAATATCACCATTAACAAAAAATTGACGGAAACGTCTAATCAACTTCAAAAAATTACCTCCGAATTACAAAAAGCAAACGAAACGTTGATTCGAAAAGATGTTCAGAAAGATGAATTTTTAGATACCGTAACGCACGAACTTCGTACACCAATTACCGCTATTCGGGCAGCAAGTGAAATTTTGCACGATGACGACGAAATTCCAGAAGAATTACGAAAACAATTTTTACAAAATATCATTTCAGAATCGGATCGTTTGAACCGCTTGATTGATAAGATTTTAGATTTAGAGAAATTTGAAACTGGAAAACAAACCATTCATCCTACAGAAAATAACCTAATTGCAACTATTGAACATTCGATTGAACCTTTACAACAATTGATTAAGAACAAGAAAATTAGTATTTATGTAGAAAGTAAAGACACTCTTTTTGCGTTTTACGATGAAGATCGAATCATTCAAGTGGTTACAAATTTGCTTTCTAATGCCATTAAATTTTGTCCTGAAAGTGAAGGTTTAATTACCATTCAAGTAAAAAAAGAGGATGATTTTGTGATAACTTCTGTTCAAGATAACGGAAAAGGTATCAATCCTAACGATTTTGACGTTATATTTGACAAATTTTATCAAGCTTCCAACCAGAATTTCAAAAA
>JBILST010000241.1:0-3621 GCA_044371865.1 Flavobacterium sp. | reverse complement strand
TCGTTATGGGAAATTGCTAAAACAACTAAGCGCAACAGATTCAAGCCAAGGTTGGGATGGTACACATAATCAGCAATTGCTACCATCAACAGATTATTGGTTTACATTAGATTATACAGAAAATGGTGTGGCGAAACAGTTTAAAGCGCATTTTACGATGAAACGTTAATTTTAAAATATCTCATACAGAAGAGGATTAATAGTTATATTAATCCTCTTTTTTTTGTAGTATTTTTATTTTATTTTCGATAAAGTTCAAAAAAAACTGATTATCTATTGTTTTTTTTGTTCTTTTTTTTTACTATTGTTAAGATTATTATAAAAAAATCTTAAAATGAAAATTTACCTATCATTTGTTTTGTGCTTGTTAGCATATTTCTCTTGTTTTTCACAAAAAATTAGTGAAAAAAATTATAATCTTCCTCCTGGGTATGTATTAAGTTCAAAAAGAACCATCCTAGATTTATCTTTTAAGATTGATAAAACCAAGCCTATGCTAAATTATGATAGTAAAGATTTAAAGGTTTTGAAAAATTTGTCATCGGAGCAAGTTGAGGAGTATAAAGATAAGTTAGGTGATTATTATTTTTATTATAAAGAAGGAATTGCTTATATAAATACTCTTTCAAATAAAGTTAAAGATATATATACTATTGAAGAAATTTGGTATATCTATATTTTTGATCAAAAGTTAAAAGATAAATTGTTAACTATTAAATAGTTTATGTAATGAAAATAAAGTACTCTCTAATTTTTTTATTTTTACTTGTAAGTTTTATTTCTTTTGGTCAAACTTATAACATGCCAAATGGCTCAAATGGAACAATAACAACATGTTCAGGAACTTTCCGTGATGGTGCGGGAGATTATGGTTCAAGTCAAAATAGTACAATTACATTTTGTCCTTCAACACCTGGAGATAAAATCCGAATAACATTTACTTCATTTGCAACTGAAGATGGATTTGATATTTTAGAAGTTTGGAATTCTAATACAGCTGGCGCTGCAGGAACAGGTGCAGATGCTTTTACGGGAACTCCTGCATTGCCTTTTGTTATCACATCAACTAGTCCAGATGGTTGTATTTCTTTTAGATTTAGATCTGATGGTTCATTTGAAGATGCTGGATGGTCAGCCACTATATCATGTGTTACACCTTGTTCACCACCTACAGCTGCATTAACTGTAACTACACCGTTAAATATTTGTCCAAGTACAGCTTTGAATCCTGGAAGTACAAATGTTTCGTTTAATGCATCAGCTTCTACAACTCCATCGGGAAGTTTAGTAAGATATGAATGGGATTGGGGCGATGGAACAACTAGTGTTACAAATACTGCAACTACATCTCATACCTTTCCTACAACAGGTGGTATATACTTAGTAAGATTAAAAGTAAGAAATAATATTACAACAACTGATCCTTTGGGTTGTCAGAGTATTAATGCTGCTACAAGATTAATTCGAGTTTCTCCAGCTCCAAGTTTTACAGGAACTTCAACAACAGTTAATTTGAATTGTGGAGAATCTACCACTCTAAATGGAATTGCTGTGTCACAAACGGTAAATCAGTCGCCTCCAACAGTTTTAGCTGGTGTAACTTCTCTTCCTAATGGAGTTGGTGTTAGCTATTCGTCTGGACTAGATTTCTCCGGGTTATTTTCGCCTGGCGCTACTATGACTTCAGCTTGTTATCCTACATTGACATTTAATCTTGAGCATTCTTATAGTGGAGATTTAGATATTGAGTTAGTTGCTCCATCTGGTGAAGTTGTTAAAGTATATGATAGTCATGGAGGTGGTACAAAATTTGGCACTTGTGCAAATCAGAATGATGATACTGTTCCAGGTTGTGGTACTACATATACAGTTGTAAATACTGGTGGAGTTGCATGGACAGCTGCAGGAGTTACTACTACTACTACATCAACTTGTGCTGGCTATACTGGAGCTTGTGAGACAGGGAGTTATTACATATCACAAACTTATAATTCAACAAACCCTTTCACTGCTTTTAATGGTGCACAACTAAATGGTGTTTGGACAATAAGAATTAGTGATAATTTAAATTTAGATGATGGTACTCTTTTTAATTGGTCTTTAACGTTTCCTTCTTCATGTTATGGAAGTGTTGATACAATAACCCCTGATTTATCTTCAGCTGTATGGACTACAAGTGGTGGTGCACCATCTGTACCTGCTCAAACAACAACAACTACTGTAGTTAATAATCCAGGACCTGTTGCCTGCCCTACAGCAGGTGCTTGTGTTGGGAATCAATTGACAAATAACATTACAGTAGGACCTTTCAATACTGCTGGGACTTTTACATATAATTTTACTGTTACTGATGAAAATGGTTGTCAATTTTTAAGAAGTGCAACTGTTAATGTGTCAGGAGCATGTGCTACAGCAAATATTGCTTATGCAGGGTCTCCTTTTTGTACAACTTCTGCTCCAGTCAATGTAAATTTAACTGGAACAGGTGTCTTTTCTACAGGTGTTTTTAGTGCTCCTGCAGGTTTATCAATTAATTCAGCTACGGGTCAAATCACACCAGGAACAAGTACGCCTGGTACATATACTGTTACATATACAATTTCGCCAAACGCTTGTTGTGCTGTACCTACTGTTGCTACTACATCAGTTACAATTAGTACTGGTCCTGTTCTTAGCGCTTTGACTTCTAATACACCAATTTGTTCAGGAAATAACGCTGTGTTTAGTCTTACTGGAACTCCTAATGCAATTGTAACATACAATATAAATGGGGGTGCTTCTCAAACAACAACTATTAGTGGGGCAGGTACTGCAACAGTTACTGTTCCTGCAATTGTTTCAAATACAACTTTTAACGCATTAACAATTGCTGCAACTGGTACTCCAGTTATAGGTAATGGTTTGTCTGCAACAGGAGGTGTTGTTCCAGCGAATGCAACAGGTGCTATTTCAGCACTAGCAGCAGCTGCAACGGGTGCCAACTGTGCGTATATTGACAATGCAAATAATACACTTACTATTACTTTACAGCATTTAGTGCCAGCAGGTACTGTTATAACTGTAAGTATTGCTAGAGACAGTAATGCTGGAAGTGTTAATATTTCAGACGGTACAGCTAATATTGGTGCATTTAGTGCTGCACCAAATGATGTTTTACAAAGAATTACTGTTACAACTACTGTTGCAACCAATACAATTATTATTACAAGAGTTGGCGGTATAACTTGGGTTGATGGTGTTCAATATGCCTTTATCCCACCTGGTTGTACATCAACTATTTCTAATAGCACAACAGTTGTAATTACACCACAAAATACAATTGCAGCAGGAACAAACCAAACAGTTTGTATCAACAGTGCAATTACAAGTATTACTTTAGCTACTACAGGTGCAACTGGAGCAACTTTCACAGGTTTACCAGCAGGCGTTACAGGTTCATGGGCAGGTAACGTGGCTACTATTAGTGGTACACCAACAGCTTCAGGAACGTTTAATTATACTGTAACTACCACAGGAGGATGTCCACCAGCGACAACAACTGGAACAATTACAGTTACCCCATTAAATACAATTGCAGCAGGTATCAATAGAACAACATGTATCAATAGTGCAATTACAAGT
>JBILST010000239.1:0-3647 GCA_044371865.1 Flavobacterium sp. | reverse complement strand
AAAAGTAAAAGTACAAGAAATAATTGCTTCATTTTTTAATTATTGTTTAATTTATTAATTCCTAATCACCATAAAAACATTGAAAAAATCAAATATTAGACCAAATACTGATTAAACAATAAATAAATGTGAGTTAAATCTACTTTCTAACGTAGAAAATATTTTTTTATTTGTTTAATCTTTTTTAGTTTTGGTGAAACAAAAAAAATTACCCTATGAAAAACTATGCAAAATTAATCAAATTAACATTACTAGCTATAAGTTCTACGTTAATGTTTTCATGCTCTGATGATGATTCAACAAATCAGAATCGTACTTTATCAGAATTCTTCTCAAAAAACCCAGAATTTACCAACTTGTATGCAGCATTAGAAAAAGCAGAATTAGTGGAAACATTAAATCAAGGCGGTACTTTTACAGTATTTGCGCCAACAAATGCTGCATTTGCAGAATTTTTAACTGCTAATAGTTTTGCAAATTTGGAAGCTGTACCAACACCTCTTTTGAAAGAATTACTATTGAATCATGTTTTAAATGCGAGAGTACCTTCATCAGATGTTAGTACAGGATATGTAAAAACATTAGGTAAAGGAAGTGCTTCATCGACAAATACTTTGAGTATGTTTATTAATGTCTCGGATGCTGGAGTTAGAATTAATGGTGTAGCTAATGTTACTGCGTATGATATTAATTGTAACAATGGAGTAGTACATGTAGTTGATAATGTAATTGGATTACCTTCAGTAGTTACTCATGCTGTTGCTAACCCAAATTTTTCTACTTTAGTTAGTTTACTAAGTCAGCAAAACTTAGTTTCAACACTTTCAAGTTCTAGCACTCCTGCTCCATTTACCGTTTTTGCACCACTTAACAGTGCTTTTGATACTGCAACTTTGAACTTATATGGTACATTAACTTCTTCTCAAAGAACTGCTGTATTAACGTACCATGTTGTTGGTGGCGCTAATGTATTGTCTAATGCTATACCTTCCGGACCAATTACAACACTTGAAACAGGAACTTTTTCAATTTCTGGTACAACAATTACAGATGAAGCAATCAGACAAACTAATATAGTTGTTACAGATGTACAAGCTGCTAATGGTGTAATTCATGCGGTTAATAAGGTATTATTACCAAACCTAAATTAATTCGTTTCAATAAATAAAATTGCTAAAACAAGAAACGCTTTCCTTTGGAAAGCGTTTCTTGCTTATAATCCTAATTCAATCGCTCTATTATTTGCTGTCTCTATACCTTTAACTATAACTTTATGAAGTTCGTATGTATTAAAAATATTTAAAGCAGCTTCTGTTGTTCCTCCTTTTGAAGCAACGCGTTCAATCCAAACTTCAGTTGACAACTTACTTCTATTTTGCAATTGTACTGAACCTGAAAATGTTTGATTCACAAGAAATTCAGCTTCAGAAGTTGAAAAACCTAATTTAACAGCCGATTCAATCATAGCTTGCATAAAATAAAACACATAAGCTGGCCCACTTCCTGATACAGCTGTTGCAGCATTTAGCATTTCTTCTTTCTCAATGTAAATCGATTTACCTGTCGTATTAATCAAATTTTGAACAATGAATAGTTCTTTTCTATCTACGGCACTTGATGCACAAAAAACTGTCATACCCTCACCTATTTGTGTTGGAATGTTTGGCATTGAACGTACAATTTTAGAAACCCCTAATTGATTTTGCATACCTTCAATTGAAATCCCTGCCATTACAGACAAAACCACGTGTTCTGAATTTAAAAAAGGTTTAATTTCAGATGCTAATTGTTTGAAATCCTGAGGTTTAACCGCTAAAATTAAAATATCTGATTCAAAAATTTGAGGAGTTGGTTCTGTATAAAAATTAGCAAAATCGATTCCGAAAGTATTTTTCTCTTCGACTTTGTTTCTATTTAATATTAAAATATCTGAAGCTCCAATGAAACCAGAGCTTATAAAACTATTAGCATAGGTTTTACCCATGTTACCAAATCCAATAATTGCAATTCTCATATTTTTTTTTTTAAAAAGAAACCCTGTCGGTGCAGACAGGGTTTATATTAAGATAAATTTATTTTTTCTTTTGTGCGGCTTTTTGAGCTTCTGCTTGCTCCATCATTTCGCGCATTTTTCTTTGGAATTTACTTTCCGTTTTTTCTTTTGTTTTATTCTCTTGAATTTGAGCATGAATTTTGTCTTCTTTCACGATGTAATTCTTAATAACCAACATAATTCCAATCGTAATTAAGTTAGAGATGAAATAATACAAACTCAATCCTGATGCATAGTTGTTAAAGAAAAATAACATCATAATTGGTGAAATGTAAATCATGATTTTCATGATTTTACCCATATCTGGCATACCTTCTTGTGGTGGCGTGCTCATTGCTTGGTCACCCGTAGTCATTTTCATGTAGAAGAAAATAGCAATAGACGCTAAAATTGGGAATAAACTCACGTGGCTTCCATAAAATGGAATATGGAAAGGTAATTGAAGTACCGCGTCAAATGAAGATAAATCATCTGCCCATAAGAACGATTTTTGTCTCAAATCGAACATCGATGGGAAGAACTGAAACAAGGCATAGAAAATAGGCATTTGCATCAAGGCTGGTAAACATCCTGCCATAGGATTTACACCGGCTTTAGAATACAACTTCATAGTTTCTTGTTGTTTCTTCATCGGATTGTCCTTGAATTTTTCATTCAATTCTGCAATTTCTGGACGTAACACTTTCATTTTTGCTTGAGACAAATATGATTTATACGTTACTGGAGACATTACTATACGAACTAAGATCGTAAACAATACAATTGCAATTCCGTAACCAATTCCTAATGCTGAAATAAATCCAAAAGTTGGAATAAAAATATAACGGTTAATCCATCCGAAAATTCCCCAACCTAATGGTAAGATTTCGTCTAAATTTTTCTCGTATCCATCCAAAATTTCATATTTCGCTGGACCATAATACCAATTCATATTATAGTTTAAAGCGCCATTTTTAAATTCTAATGGTACTTGAGCTACAAAGTTTTTTGTAAAAACAGTGTCTATTTCTTCGTCATCTACTAAATTATCTGATTTAAATTTTGCTGTTTTAAACTTTGTATCAGTCAATAAAATAGATGTAAACAAATGTTGTTTGAAAGCAATATAAGAAACATCTTTTGCTTCGTCTTCAGAATCTTTAGCTGCATTTAAATAATCGTCTTTTCCGTCTTCATATTCAAAAACTAACTCTGTGTAACGATTTTCATACGAAACACTTTTCTCGTTTCTGTACGATTTTAATTGCCATTCTAAATCTAAGGGTTTAGAAGTATTCACTACTTTTTCTAATCCTTGCGAACGAATAGCAAAATCTAACATGTATTCGTTAGGTTTTAAGACATAACGATATTCTAAAAACTGGTCTGGACCTGCTTTTAATTGCAACGTCAAGACTTGATTTTTACCTTCAGTAGTTAACTTAGGTTCAAAATACATGTCTTTTGTATGCAACGTTCTGTTATCAGTCGTATTTAAAGCAATGTCTAAAGAAGCGTTTTTATCTTTGATGATTTGAACCGCTTTTTTCGAATTTTTCTCAAATTGATCAAATCCTAAAACAGTTGCTTCTGTAATATAACCTCCTTTATTAGA
>JBILST010000238.1:0-3658 GCA_044371865.1 Flavobacterium sp. | reverse complement strand
AAAACCTAAAAAAGCATCCAATTTATTTATCAATTGTTCTGATTTAATGTGTTCTAATTCTTCTGCAATTTCGTGCACTTCATCCCAAGAAAATCCTAATTTATCTACCAAAAAAACTTCCCATAAACGGTGTTTTCTTACAATCATTTTAGCTGAAAAAAAACCTTTATCTGTTAAAGTAACGCCTTGATATTTTTGATAACTTACCAAATCTTTATCGGAAAGTTTTTTCAACATATCTGTTACTGATGACGCTTTGGTATCAAGCATTCCAGCAATAGCATTGGTATTGACGCCTTTTGGAGAAACCAACGATAAATGATAAATAACTTTGATATAATTTTCTTCAGAAGTAGTCATGTTTTTTTTATTATCAAAAATACAATTTTATTTTATCAAATAAAATATTTAGACTAAACTAAATTTTATTACAATTAGGACAAATGCCAGATAATGTATAATTTGAAGTTTCTACTTTATATTCTGATGGAAGCTGTATTTGAGGTTCCACACCATTTAAACATGATGTAGTATTACATTTTGTACAATTAAAATGAACGTGATTATGATGATGATGTTCTGTTGATTGGCAAGCAGCATATTTAACTACGCCATCTGTTGTTATGGCTTTGTGAATTTTATCTTCTTTTAATAAACGCTCCAAAACCCTGTAAATAGTTACTCGATCACACAAATTATTCAGCAATTCTTGAATTTCAGCATGAGAAAGAGCTACATTACTTTTTTGAATAAGATGTAATATTTCTGTTTTGGCTTGGGTATTTCGAGTTGCCTTCATAATATTATCGCAACATTGTTGCATTAATTAAAATAATTTCTATATTTGCAACAGAATTGCATTAACAAAGATAAGAAGATGAAAATAAAATCAAAGGAATTAAATGATATTTTAGGAATTTCTAGCGCCACATTGTGTTTAATTCATTGTTTAGTTTTTCCATTAATCACCATTATTCCAATAGGATTATCCCATAATCATTGGATTGATTTAATTTTCGCAGGATTTGGAGTTTATGCAATAATTGGAATACTTAAATCTGAAACTCATAAATCTATAAAGCTCATTTTATTTTGTTCCATGGGGATAATTTTGGCAAGTATTTTATACACTCTAATTACTCATCATCATACAACTTTACTTTATTTTGGTGGAATTGGAATGATAACAGGTCATTTGTTGAATTTTAGATACCACAAACATTAAAATGAGAAAACTACCTGCTACAATATTATCTGGATTTTTAGGTGCTGGAAAAACCACGTTACTTAATCATATTCTTCACAACAAAGAAGGTTTAAAAGTTGCTGTCATTGTTAATGACATGAGTGAAGTAAATATTGATGCTCAACTAGTAAAAAATGAAATGACGTTATCTCGAACCGAGGAAAAGTTGGTAGAAATGAGTAACGGTTGTATTTGTTGCACACTTCGCGAAGATTTAATGGTTGAAATTGAAAAATTAGCCAAAGAAAATCGTTTTGATTATTTACTTATTGAAAGTACTGGAATTAGTGAACCAATTCCTGTTGCACAAACTTTCACTTTTGTAAATGAAGACGAGAATATAGACTTATCAAAATACAGTTATATTGATACTATGGTTACTGTAGTTGATGCTTTTAATTTCTTTAAAGACTTTAGCAAAGCCGAAACTTTAAAAGACATTCAAGCTACTGATATTGAAAATGATGAAAGAACAATAGTAAACTTATTAGTAGACCAAATTGAATTTGCCAATGTAATTATACTAAATAAAATAGATTTAGTAAAAAACGAAGATTTGTTACTTTTAGAAAACACAATTAAAAAATTAAATCCTGTAGCAAAAATTATGCATTCAAATATGGGAAAAATTGCTTTAAAAGAAATCATAAATACAGGTTTATTTAATTACGAAGAAGCCGAAATATCAGCCGGCTGGATTCAAGAACTAGAAGGAATTCATACACCAGAAACTGAGGAATACGGCATAAATTCATTTGTTTTTAGAGATCCTAGACCTTTTAATCCTTATCGTTTATGGGATATCATTTCAAATTTACCAGAAACTATCATAAGAAGCAAAGGACTGTTTTGGATTGCATCAAGACCAGATCAAGCATTGAATTGGTCACAAGCGGGCGGCTCAATAAAAGCTGAAGGGGCGGGTGTTTGGTGGGCTAGTATGCCTTACAATGAAAGAATAAATTATTCAAACTTTCTGCAGAATCAGGAAATTATAGAAGAACGTTGGTCATTAGAATTTGGCGACAGATTAAATGAGTTAGTTTTCATAGGAATTAATCTCAACGAAAATGAAATTAGAAATAAAATAGAAAAATGTATTTGTACTCATGATGAGATTGTCGATATGCAAAGTGGTTTTGGCTTAAAGTCTGATCCATTTCCAATTCCAAAGCAATTTTATCAAACAACTTAATTTTGGGATTTTTGGTTGATTCCTTAATCGGCTTATTGAAATATTTTGATGAGCCGATTATTTTTTTTAGTTTTATCTAAATTTTATTTTACAATGTCTAAAATATTTGTTTATACTATCCTGTTGTTTTCACTTTGTGCTTTTTCACAAAACACTTTAAAAGGAAAAGTGACCGCTAATAATGAAGTTTTAGCGTATGCAACTATCTATATAAAAGAACTTAATAAAGGATTAGAAACCAACGAAAACGGATTATATAAATTCAAAGATATTCCTAATGGTTCTTATACTATTATAGCATCTTTCATTGGGTTTAAACCCGAAAAAAAGAAAATAACGCTCACAGAAAACACCGAAACAACACTTAACTTTAACCTAATTGAAGATTCGAACACATTAGATGATGTAGTAGTTTCCGGAACACTAAAACCTGTCTCAAGAATGGAAACCCCCGTTCCAGTGGAAGTATACACAACAGCTTTTTTAAAGAAAAACCCAACTTCCAATATATTTGAAGCCTTGCAAAACGTAAACGGTGTTCGACCTCAACTAAATTGCAACATTTGCAACACTGGCGACATTCATATTAATGGATTAGAAGGTCCGTACACTATGGTTACAATTGACGGAATGCCTATTGTGAGTTCGCTTTCAACCGTTTATGGTTTGTCTGGAATTCCGAATTCATTGATTGATAGAGTTGAAGTAGTAAAAGGTCCAGCCTCCAGTTTATACGGAAGTGAAGCCGTTGGCGGATTAATTAACATCATTACCAAAAAACCAACAACTGCACCTTTATTTTCAGCCGATATTTTTTCAACATCTTGGTTAGAAAATAATGTAGATTTAGGTTTTAAAAGTAACATCGGAAAGAAAGCAACCACATTAGTGGGAATCAACTATTACAACTACAACCAACAAATCGATAATAACAACGATAACTTTACAGATGTAACCCTACAAGAACGTATTTCAATCTTCAACAAATGGAATTTCGATCGAAAAAACAATAAAGAATTCACCCTTGCAGGGCGTCTTTTTTACGAAGACCGTTGGGGAGGCGAAATGCAATGGAATAAATCGTATCGCGGTGGTTCAGAAGTTTATGGTGAAAGCATTTATACGAAACGGGTTGAGCTTTTAAGTAAATATCAATTGCCAACAGCAGAAGATATGTATTTGTCATTTTCAGTAACTGCTCACGATCAAAATTCGGT
>JBILST010000237.1:0-3660 GCA_044371865.1 Flavobacterium sp. | reverse complement strand
TTGTTTATGCTACGGCTTCAGCAGGAGCACAACCTTTTATTTATTTTCAGTTTTAAGTAACTTTTGTTACCAATTTGCTTTCGTACGAATTGTAACTTTGTTTTTTAAAACAAAATGAAAAAAAAAAGAAATCATCATTACTGCTATTGGAGTTCTCTTAGGACTAATTTCTGGTTACGCCTATTACTATTACATTGGTTGTATTTCAGGAGCGTGTTCGATTACTTCAAAGCCTTTGAACAGTACTTTGTACGGTGGCGTTTTAGGAGGATTACTTTTTAATATGATTAGCGATTTTTTCAAAAAGAAGAAGTCATAATTACTTGTGTAACAATTGTTACCGTATGTTTTTAAGGTTTGTATATATTTGTTGAATGAAATTTTTAGTTCACATCCTTTGTTTTTACTTATTGCTTCTGGTAACATTGCCATCAGTTCGAGCAATGAAAATGCTTGTGAGTGAAAATTGTGAACAAACTTGTCATAAAACAGCCTCAGAATCTTCGGGTTGTGAGAAAGGAAAAATCATCATGAGTTTGAATTTTAGTCCGGTCCAATTTGTAGCCGAATTAGATTTTAAACTTGAAATTTCATTTCCTGAATTCAAAATAGAAAAAGAAAAATCAAACTACGAAAGTATTTTTATTCCAAAATACCAACATTCTATCTGGCATCCGCCTAAGTTTTTCATGTAAGAAATTTAAAAAGTTTATTTATGGTTCCTGTTTTTTCAGGAGCTTAACTTATAATTTTATACAATGAAAAAATATTTCATCGTGTTATTGTTCTTACAATCATCAATAGCACAAACAACATTTGATTATGATGTAGTTTTAACTCCTGTAACTGTTTCAGGTTTGCCAGGATTACATTCGTATGCTTTTGCCCAACATAATGGTAAATGGCTTATTATTGGTGGAAGAAAAGATGGTGTTCACGCACGTCAGCCTTTTAATGCTTTTCCTGGAGCGCAAAATAATACGGATTTATATGTAGTTGATATTGCTACCCAACAATCATGGTCGGCTTCAGTGAATTCTCTTCCAACAGGAATTAAAGAGCAGTTACAATCAACTAATATGAATTTTTATCAAGACGGAGATAACTTGTTTATCGTGGGCGGATATGCTTATGCCAATTCGGCTGCCGATCACAAAACGTTCAATAATTTAACTTCAGTTGATGTGCCTAATTTGATAAATGCTATTATAGCAGGAACTCCAATAACACCTTATTTCAAACAAATCTCAAATGATATTTTTGCGATTACGGGTGGGCAATTGGCAAAAATTGGCACTACTTTTTATTTGGTAGGTGGACATCGTTTTGATGGAAGATACAATCCAATGAACAATCCAACGTTTACCCAAACGTATTCGAATGCTATCCGAAAATTTACGATAGATAATTCGGGAGCGACTTTGAGTTATGCTAATTATGAAGAAATTGTCGATGCAGTTCATTTGCACCGTCGTGATTATAATTTATTACCCCAAGTATTTCCTGATGGTGAATTAGGATATACCATTTCATCAGGCGTATTTCAAATCGCAGTAGATTTACCGTTTTTATATCCAGTTGATATTAAAGCGGGAGGTTATTTTCCTCAAACGCAATTCAATCAATATTTGAGTAATTATCACAGTGGAAAAGCTTGTTTATATGATGCTACTTTGAATCAAATGCACAATTTATTTTTTGGAGGCATGAGTCAATATTATTATCAAGCGGGTAATTTAATTCAAGATAATACGGTTCCGTTTGTAAAAACAATTAGTAGAACAACTCGAACTTCATCAGGAGATTTATTTGAATATCAATTGCCTGTTGAAATGCCAAATTTAAAAGGAGCTGGAGCCGAATTTATTCCAAATGAATCACTTCCGCATTATTCAAATGAAGTTATTCAACTGTCAAATATTACTGCGGACGAATTTGTAATCGGACATTTATTTGGAGGAATTCAAAGTTCTTCTCCTTCAGCATTTACAGATAATCAAACTAATTTAACAAGTGCCGATCCAACGGTATATGAAGTGAAATTAGTTAAAAACACCTCATTGAGTAAACCTCAAATCGAGGGAAAAAATCCTTTTTCCTTTAGTGTATCGCCTAATCCAACAACAAATGATACTGTTAGAATTCAGTTTGATATGCCGTATTTAGCAAAAGTTAACTATATTTTAACTACTATTGAAGGTAAAATTGTTGAAGAAGGTGAGATAGAAGATGTAAAAAAGGGTTTTAATACGATGAGTTTTGATTTGAATTCAATTCAATCAGAATTTGTAATTATTACTTTTATTTTTGATGATAAATTTTATAGATCTCAAAAAGTGATTAAAAAGTAATGATTGTTAAATTAATAAAATATTAAGAGTACTATTTCTAAAATTATATATATTTGTAATAGTACAATTCAAACAAAAAAGAATAAATAACAATTTAAAAATAAATACAATGAAAAAATTAGTTTCTATCCTAGCTGTTGCAGCTTTTATGTTTTCAATGAATGTTAACGCTCAAGAGCCAAAGAAAAAAGCAAAAAAAGAAACCACTAAAACTGAAAAATCTTGTTCAACTTCAGATAAAAAATCATGTGGTTCTGATGCTAAAGCGGGTGGATGTTGTTCATCTAAAAAAGCTGCTGAGAAAAAAGCTGAATAGTTTTTTGCTAAACAAATTCAAAACGCCTCGATTGTATCGGGGCGTTTTTTTATTATGTAACATATATTACAAGTCTGTGTAACTCTTGTTACCGACTATGGTTTTTTGGCATCGTACTTTTGTTCAGTAATAAAATGAAAACAAAATGATGAAGAAAATCAAACTAGTAATAGCAATTGCTTTGGGAACTGCCAATTTGTATGCGCAAGATACGCTGACGATTTCAAAAAATGATTTGTTGCAAAAAGTCACTGAAAATAATCTTCAAATTAAAGTGGCCGAAAAATCATTTCAATCCGCTAAAGCAGATTATCGTCAATCAAATCCCCTTTTTTTGCCCAATATTAATGTTTCGCATACCGGAATTTCAACAACGAATCCGTTAATGGCATTTGGGTCAAAATTAAATCAGGAAATTTTAACTGCTTCTGATTTTAATCCAGCACTGTTGAATGACCCAGATGTAACTCAAAACTTCGCAACTAAAATTGAAGTTCAACAACCTCTTTTTAATTTAGATGGTTTGTATGGAAGACAAGCAGCTAGAGCAAAAATGGACGCTTTTCAATTACAAACGGAACGAACTAAAGAATATTTAGAATTGGAAGTTTCAAAAGCCTACATGCAATTGCAATTGGCTTATAAAGCAGTCAAAGTTTTGGAAAAAGCCAATACAACCGCACAAGGCAATTTGAAATTGGTTGAAAACTATTTCAAAAATGGAATGTTGCAAAAAACCGATTTGTTAAACGTGCAAGTTCGTGTGAATGAAATTACGAATCAATTACAATATGCCAAATCAAATGTGCAAAATGCATCCGATTATTTAGCGTTTTTATTGAATGAAGATATGGCTGGAAAAACCTATAAGCCAGCAGAAGCTTTAGACAATTCAATTGCAATTGAAAGTATGAATACAACAATTTCTGATTCCAGAAAAGATATTCAAGCGATGCAAAAATCGTCTGAAGCGTATAAAAAAATGTTTCAATC
>JBILST010000326.1:0-3666 GCA_044371865.1 Flavobacterium sp. | reverse complement strand
AGCGTCATCAAACTTACCTGCTTTAAGTGCGTCTAATGTATCTCTGTGTTTAGCGTTTAAGTATTCTAAGAAATCTTTTTCAAATTCTTTTACTTTTACAACTGGTACATTTCTTAACAAGTTTTTAGAACCTGCATAAATAATAGCCACCTGATCTTCTACTGTAAAAGGAGAGTTTAAACCTTGTTTTAAGATTTCAACGTTTCTTTTTCCTTTTTCAATAACGTTTAAAGTAACCGCATCTAAGTCAGAACCAAATTTCGCGAAAGCTTCTAATTCACGGAATTGCGCTTGGTCTAATTTTAAAGTACCTGCTACTTTTTTCATTGATTTAATCTGTGCATTACCTCCAACACGAGATACAGAAATACCTACGTTAATTGCAGGACGAACTCCAGAGTTGAATAAATCACCATCTAAGAAAATCTGTCCGTCTGTAATCGAAATTACGTTTGTTGGGATATATGCAGATACGTCACCTGCTTGCGTTTCAATAATTGGTAACGCTGTTAACGAACCACCACCTTTAACGATTCCTTTTAAAGAATCTGGTAAGTCATTCATGTTTCTAGCGATTTCGTCGTTGTTAATTACTTTACAAGCTCTTTCTAATAAACGAGAGTGTAAGTAGAAAACGTCTCCAGGGTAAGCCTCACGTCCTGGTGGTCTTCTTAATAATAAAGACACCTCACGGTAAGCTACTGCTTGTTTAGATAAATCATCATAAACAATTAAAGCTGGACGACCAGAATCTCTAAAATACTCACCAATTGCAGCACCTGCCATAGGAGCATATACTTGCATTGGAGCTGGATCAGAAGCATTTGCAGCAACGATAACTGTATAAGCCATTGCGCCTTTTTCTTCTAACATTTTTGCGATTCCTGCTACAGTTGAAGCTTTTTGCCCAATTGCAACATATATACAGAATACAGGTTTTCCTGCATCGTAAAATTCTTTTTGATTTAAGATGGTATCAATACAAACTGTTGATTTACCAGTTTGACGGTCACCAATAACCAACTCACGTTGACCTCTACCCACTGGAATCATCGCATCAACTGCTTTTACTCCTGTTTGTAATGGCTCAGTTACTGGCTGACGGAAGATAACTCCAGGTGCTTTTCTTTCTAAAGGCATCTCGAATAACTCACCACCGATTGGACCTTTACCATCAATAGGTTCTCCTAACGTATTTACAACACGACCTACTACTTGTTCTCCTACTTTAAGAGAAGCAATACGTTGTGTTCTTTTTACTGTAGAACCTTCTTTGATTCCTGTTGATGGTCCTAAAAGTACCACCCCAACATTGTCTTCTTCTAAGTTCAATACGATAGCCTCTAATCCGTTTTCGAATTGTACTAACTCTCCGTATTGAGCGTTTGATAATCCGTAAACACGAGCGATACCGTCTCCAACTTGAAGTACTGTTCCAACTTCTTCTAACGATGCACCAGATTCAAAACCTGATAATTGTTGTTTTAATATTGCTGAAATTTCAGCAGGTTTAATTTCCGCCATTTTGATATATCTTTAATGGTATATTAATTACTAAACTCTCTTTTTAAATTTTGCAGTCTGCTTGACACAGATGCATTGTATTGTTTGTCGCCCATTCTTAAAATAAATCCACCAATGATAGCTGGATCTACAATATTTTGAATGGTAATATTTTTATTTGAAAACGATGCGATTTTTTCCAACACTTTAGTTTCTAACTCAGGTGTAATTGGGAAAGCAGTTGTTACCAATGCAGTCTCAATTCCGTTAAGTTCGTCGTATAAAGCATTGAACTGTAAAGCAACATCATTTAATAATTCAAATCTTTTGTTTAATAAAAGCAATTGAAATAATCCTTTTGTCTCTTTTTGAGCAGAAGCAAAAATTTCGTTTAAAGACGAAAATTTAATTTCACCTTTAACAATTGGACTTTGCAAGAAATCTTTTAACTCAGCGCTTTCTTTAATTGCATTAGCAATAGCAGTCATGTCTGAATTTACAGCTTGTGTGCTGTTGTTCACTTGGGCAATGTCCAAAATGGCTTTAGCGTATCGAATTGCTGCTCTAGTTCCTGCCATGATATTAGTTTAATTTAGCGTCACCTAACATTTTCTCAACCAATTTAGTTTGAGCTTCTTTGTTAGATAATTCTCCTTTTAATAAAGTCTCAGCAATTTCTAATGACAAAGAAGACACTTGATTTTTCAATTCTGCCATCGCTGCATTTTTCTCTGTTTCAATTGAAGCTTTCGCAGATTCAATCATTTTAGCACCTTGTTCTTGCGCTTCAGATTTAGCATCAGCAATCATTTTTTCTTTGATTTCTCTTGCTTCTTTAATCATCAAGTCTCTTTCAGCTCTTGCTTCAGCTAATAATTTTTCGTTATCAGACTTCAAGTTTAACATTTCTTTTTTAGCATTTTCAGCTGCTAATAAAGCGTTGTTAATAGAGTCTTCTCTTCCTTTAACTGCCCCTAAAATAGGTTTCCATGCAAATTTTCTCATTAATAGAAAAAATACAACGAAAATCAGGGTTGTCCAAAATACTAAGCTTTCTGGTGAAGTAAAGTTCATATATCTATAATGTTAATTTAGTTTTGTAATAAAACTTCTTACAGCCAACCGCTGTAAGAAGTTTATGTTTAATTACTTTGCAATTAATGCAACTACTACAGCGAATAAAGCAACACCCTCGATAAGAGCAGCAGCAATAATCATTGCAGTTTGAATTTTACCAGCAACTTCTGGTTGTCTTGCCATAGCGTCCATAGCAGATCCACCAATTTTTCCAATACCGATTCCAGCTCCAATAACAGCTAATCCAGCACCGATTCCAGCTAATACCATAATAAAATATTTATATAGTTAATAATTAATAAAACTCTTTTTAGTGATGGTCATGCTCTTCAACAGCCTGACCAATAAATAATGCTGACAACAAAGTAAACACATACGCTTGTAAAGCAGCAACTAACATTTCTAACACACTCATGAACAATACAAACGCACCTGAAACCGGAGCAATTGCAACTGTTTTGAATATATATATCAATGAAATTAAACTCAAAATAATAATGTGACCGGCAGTAATGTTAGCGAATAAACGAATCATTAATGCGAATGGTTTTGTAAACATCCCAATAATTTCAACTGGCCACATAATTGGATATAATGCTTTTGGCACTGGTGGTGCAAAAATGTGTCCCCAATATGCTTTGTTTGCACTTAAAGTTGTAATCAAAAATGTAATAAATGCCATTACAAAAGTAAAGTAAATATTTCCAGTTAAGTTAGAACTAAATGGGAAAAAAGGAATCAAACCAATTAAGTTGTTAATCCAGATAAAGAAAAAGATAGTTAATAAATACGGCATGTATTTTCCGTATTTCTTTTCTCCAATGTTAGGAATTGCAATATCATCTCTAACAAAAATAACTAACGGCTCTAAGAAACCAGCCAACCCTTTTGGAGCCATGCTGTTCTTTTTATAAGAACGCGCAACTGTTATGAACAATACTAAAAGAATGATAACAGACATCAGCATTGAGAAAACATTTTTAGTGATAGAAAAATCTAAAGGACGAGCCGCAAAATTAAAAGCACTTTTGTCTTCTTCTTTTAACGTTTCAAATTTGTCAGCATAAAAAATTACTTCATTATATC
>JBILST010000236.1:0-3667 GCA_044371865.1 Flavobacterium sp. | reverse complement strand
GAAGAAAAACAAATGTATTATTACTTGGTTTACTTTAATAAAGAACAGAAATCATAAGACATTTACATCCAAAATATTAAACCTCAATTACAACTTTGTACTTGAGGTTTTTTTTGAAAGAACTTTAACAAAAAATTTGTTTAACATTTTTGATTATAAATTAAACATTCTTTACCTTTGATAAAATTTTAAAAGTCATGGCAAAGAAGAAAGAGATTACTAATCAAGATATTTTAGGTTTCTATATTGATTATTTTTTAGAAAATAACAAAGCGCCACATTCGGTATATAAATTTTCGAAGCAGTACAACTTTGAAGAAGCTGTATTTTATGCGAATTTTTCATCTTTTGAACAAATTGAAAAAACATTTTTCACCTCATTATTTCAGCAAACAATTACTTTACTAGAAAAAAGCGAGGATTTCGAATCATATGATGCACGAACTAAATTATTAAGTTTTTATTTCACGTATTTCGAAATGTTAACTGCCAACAGAAGTTTCACAGTTGCACTTTTAAAAGAAGATAAAAACAAATTAAAAAGTCTTTCTAAACTAACCGAATTGAGAAAACACTTCAAACAATTCTTTGATACGCTAGAAATTGAAAAAATCGATTTAAAACAAGATAAGCTAGTCGAAATTCAAGAAAAAACCATGAGCGAAATGGCTTGGTTCCAATTCTTATTCACTTTAAAATTTTGGATAGAAGACACTTCACTATCTTTTGAAAAAACCGATATTTTCATTGAAAAATCAGTCAATACCAGTTTTGATTTAATGGATATTGCACCTTTAAAAAGTTTAATTGACTTCGGAAAATTTATGTGGCAAGAAAAAGCTTCATTTAAAATGTAAACAAAAATGAAAACTATAGATAGTATTCCAACATCAAAAATTCAGAGAGCATCCAAACTGATTCAAACTGGAGCAAAAGTGGGTGTTAATTACATAAAATATTACGGAGATAAAATCACCAAAACCGAAGAAGAAGCCAAAGAAAATCTAAACATCAATAATGCTTCTGACATTTACGACGGTTTAAAACAAATGAAAGGAAGCGCTTTGAAAGTAGCTCAAATGCTAAGCATGGACAAAAGTATTTTGCCTCGTGCTTATGTTGAAAAATTTTCATTAGCCCAATTTTCAGTGCCACCATTATCGCCACCATTGGTGAATAAAACTTTTAAAAACTATTTTGGCAAACAGCCAAATGAAATATTTGACACTTTTAATGCCACTTCAATAAATGCTGCTAGTATTGGGCAAGTGCACCAAGCGAGCAAGGATGGGAAAAATCTTGCTGTGAAAATTCAATATCCTGGAGTGGCAGAAAGTATCAGTTCTGATTTGGCGATGGTTAAGCCGATTGCGATTAAAATGTTTAATATTAAAGGAAAAGATTCGGATAAATATTTCAAAGAAGTTGAAGATAAATTGATTGAAGAAACCAATTACATTAACGAAGTCAAACAAAGTATTGAAATGGCAGACGCTTGCGCCACTATTCCAAATTTGATTTTTCCAAAATATTATCCTGAATGGTCATCGGAAAAAATCATTACCATGGACTGGATGACAGGCGAACATTTATCTGAATTCACCGCTCATAACACCGATTCAGAAAAGTCAAATATTTTAGGACAAACGCTTTGGGATTTTTATATGTTCCAAATGCATAATTTACGAAAAGTACATGCCGATCCACATCCTGGAAACTTCTTGATTACAAAAGACACAAAACTAATTGCTTTAGATTTTGGTTGTATTAAAGAAGTTCCGAATGATTTTTATATTCCTTATTTTGAATTGGCGAAGAAAGAAAATTTAGCCAATCCAGAATTTTTCAAATCGAAATTATACGAATTAGAAATATTAAGAACAGACGATTCAAAAGAAGAAACAGAGTTTTTTACTGCCATGTTTCACGAACTATTAAGCTTATTCGCAAGACCATTTCATGTAGAAGAATTTGATTTTTCAGATGATGAATTCTTTGGACAAATTGCCGATTTGGGCGAACGCTATTCAAAAAGCACCGAATTACGCAACATGAACGGAAATCGTGGTTCAAAACATTTTATTTACATCAACAGAACATTCTTTGGTTTATATAACTTAATGCACGATTTAAAGGCTAAAAATGTAAAAATCAACAATTTCACACTATATTAATTGTTGTATGAATAGTACTGAATTCCCAACTCAAGTAAAATTGATTTGGGAATTTTTATTTAAATATCTAGCGATTAGTAACAAAAATTCAAACTGTTCGTCTTACTTGTAAATCAAAAACGAACAATCTTGAAAACCATTTTAAAAATCACCAATCTGAACAAGATTTTTAATAAAAAATTACACGCTGTTAAAAACGTGTCTTTTGAAATTAAAAAAGGGAATGTTTATGGAATACTTGGACCAAACGGCTCTGGTAAATCAACCACTTTAGGAATTGTATTAAATGTTGTCAATAAAACTTCAGGCGACTTTGAATGGTTTGAAGGAGAATTAAGCACACACGATGCATTAAAAAAAGTTGGAGCTATTATAGAGCGACCAAATTTTTATCCGTACATGACCGCTAAAGAAAATTTAGAATTGGTTTGTAAAATCAAGGGAACTCCATTTGAAAAAGTAGATGAAAAACTAAATTTAGTTGGTCTTTTGGATCGTAAAAACGATAAATTCAAAACGTTTTCACTAGGAATGAAACAACGTTTAGCTATAGCTTCAGCTTTATTAAACGATCCAGAAATATTAATTTTAGACGAGCCAACAAACGGTTTAGACCCACAAGGAATTCGTCAAATTAGAGACATTATTCGAGTAATTGCGTCAGAAGGAACTACTATATTATTAGCATCTCACTTACTTGATGAAGTAGAAAAAGTATGTAGTCATGTGGTAGTTTTACAAAAAGGTGTAATGCTGTATCAAGGAACTGTTCATGATATGATTGAAAACAATAGTTTCTTCGAATTAAAATCAAACAACTTAGAGCAATTAAAATTAGCACTACAAAATCATAATTCAATTGAAAAAACAATTGAAGAAGAAGGAAAATTATTGGTTTATTTAAAACAAGATATTCCGGCTCAAGAATTAAATTCATATTTATTTGAGCAAAAAATTGTTTTAGAACATTTAGTAAAAAGAAAAAACAGTTTAGAAGAACAGTTTTTAGAATTAACCAATAATAAATAAATCGCCATGAAAAGATTACTTTCTATAGAATTTCAAAAAATTTGGAAAAACAAAGCCAGTCGTGTTTTACTTCTAGCCTATTTTGTTTTATTAAGTTTCATTGCCTTAATTGCTTCACTAAAGTTTAGTATTGGGACATTTGAAATTAGAATTGCTGATCAAGGAATTTTCAACTTTCCTTATATTTGGCATTTTAACACCTATATTGCCTCTTTATTTAAAATATTTCTTGCCATAATAATAGTATCTATGATGGCAAATGAATATACAAATGGTACATTAAAACAAAACTTAATTGACGGACTAAGCAAGAAAGAATTTATAAAATCTAAATTTTTAATGGTTATTAGCTTTGCTTTAGCTTCAACTGTTTTTGTTTTTGTTATGTCTTTGATTTTAGGATACTCTTTCTCATCGTATAATGAATTCTCCATTGTATTTAAAGATTTAGAATATTTAGCATC
>JBILST010000235.1:0-3679 GCA_044371865.1 Flavobacterium sp. | reverse complement strand
AGACACATTTGTTCTCTCATTCTATTTCACTTTAAACTTGTAAAATTATTGACTTTAAATATTAAAATCTATAACTTAGCAAACATAGGAGACACATAGGAATTTAAACATATAAGTCATACATGAAGCCTAATTTTATGCAATTTCGACTATGTAAATTATGTAAAGTGAAATGACTAACTAAACGCAAAGCAAAACTAATGTGGCTATGTGTTTAAAAAAAAAACTTTGCGTTACTTCGTGCTTAACTTTGAGAAACTTTGTGTTACAAAACTACAAACTCAAAACCCAATACCAAAAAGCAACCGTCAACAAAGACAACGGAATTCCAATCCCAATCATCATGCTACTTAATTTAGGTTTTAATCCATAATTAGAAGCTAAAATTGCACCCGTTATCATCGGCGCCATTGCGGATTCCATAATTGAAACATCAATTTCTAAACCTCTTCCGCCTAACACAATTTTGTATAGTAAGAAGAAGAAAGCGGGCATCAAAATCAATTTGAAAAGTAATCCTAAAGATAAAAACGACCAATGCTTACTTCGGGTATCAATTTTTAATTGCAATCCAACGGCTACCAAAGCAACTGGAGTTACCGTGTTTCCAATTCTTAAGAATGAGTTTTGTAATACTTCAGGAAATTCTAAGGAGAAAATAGTACAACAAAGTGCAATCGTAAAAGCGATGAATGGTGGAAATTTTACAATTTTTAATACGATTTCGGAAGTACTTAAATTTCCTCTTGAAAAACTAGCGGCGACTAAAATTCCTAATGTAGTTACGACTACGAATGAACCTGGTTGGTCAACAATTATGGCGGTTTTTAACCCTTCGGCACCATATAAAGCTTCAATGATTGGAAATCCAACGAATGAAGTATTGCTCAATCCACCTGTCAAAATCAAACAACCGATTAGTTTTTTCGACCATTTAAAATACGTTCCCAAAGCATAGAAAAATACAAACGATAATCCAAAACCCAACCACGCAATTCCTAATGGATAAAGTAAAGCTAATGAAATCGTAATTTTCGGAATATAATATAATGCCAAAGCTGGAAGCGAAACGTAAATCACGTATTGATTCAAACTTTGATACGCGTTTTTAGGAAATTGCGGCACTTTTTGAAGCGCAACGCCCAAAAGTAAAGACAAAAATAAAAGAATGATGTTTTCCATTTCCTAAAATCAAGAATACAAAGGTAATTAAACCTTGATATTTCGATGTTTTATATTCCTACATTTTTTGTATTTTTACACAAAGCAAAATTCCTTTTGAAAACACCAAATAAAAAATCGGCACTTTCAGAAATTCATGGCGTTTCCCAACCCGAAACGTTGAGTACCGTTGTGGCAAGTCAAATTCAACAATTCCGAAGAAAACAACCTTCGGCAGAAGAGCTGATTGATGGAATTTTAAAAGGAGATAAAACCGCTTTGAGTCGCGCCATAACTTTAGTCGAAAGCACGAATCCTGAACATTTAGCCAAAGCAAATGAAGTAATTAAAGGTTGTTTGCCACATGCAAATCATTCGGTTCGTGTTGGAATTACAGGTGTTCCTGGTGTTGGAAAAAGTACGTTTATTGAAGCTTTTGGGAAATACTTGACATCTATCGGAAAGAAAGTCGCAGTTTTAGCGGTTGACCCGAGTTCATCTATCAGTCACGGTAGTATTTTGGGCGATAAAACCCGCATGGAAGAATTGGTAAAAGATGAAAACGCTTACATTCGACCAAGTGCTTCGGGCGATACGTTAGGTGGCGTTGCCAGAAAAACCCGTGAAACTATTATTTTGTGTGAAGCTTGTGGCTTTGATACAATCATCATCGAAACCGTTGGAGTAGGGCAAAGCGAAACTGCCGTTCATAGTATGGTAGATTTCTTTTTACTATTAAAAATTTCAGGTGCTGGAGATGAATTACAAGGCATCAAACGCGGCATCATGGAAATGGCAGATACCATCGTAATTAACAAAGCAGATGGTGATAATATTGCAAAAGCGAAATTAGCCAAAACCGAATTCAACAGAGCATTACATTTATTTCCAGCTAAAAGTAGTGGTTGGATTCCAAAAGTAACGACTTGTAGTGCTTATGAACAAACCGGAATTGATGCGATTTGGGAAATTATTTCCGAATATTTTGAATTGGTAAAATCCAATCATTATTTCGAAGAAAAGCGTCAAAATCAAAACCAATTTTGGATGATGGAAACAATTAACGAACAATTAAAATTACACTTTTACAATCATCCGAATATCATTCAACTCTTAGAAAAAAATAAAAAAGCCGTGCAAAATAATGAATTATCACCTTTTGCCGCGGCAGTAAATTTATTGGAACAGTATTTTAAAAAATAATAGTAGAGACAAGTCATTGACTTGTCTCTACGGGAATAATAATCAAAGATTATTCTTGTTCGTAACGTTCAATTTCTCTGTCGTAGAATTCGCCAGCAATGGTAATTAAATGTTCCATTTCTGATTCTAATTCTTTTTCGTCTTCTTCTTCGATGTCTTCTAAAAATTCTACTTCGTCATCTTTTAAATTGATTACGAATCTTGGATATTCTAAATGGATTACGAAAATATCTTCAGGAAAATCGGTATTGTCTCCGATAACAAATTTTGGTAAGTTCATGTTTTTATTATTGTAAAAAAATATTTTGTAAATATATAAATTCTATTTGTCTGACAAAATCACGGGAGCACTTCCTTTTCCCATAAAAATTATTTTTGTATTTGAAGAAGTAGCAATCTCTTTTTGTGCTTTAATTTGTTCGTATTGTAACTGTTTCTCTGTTAAACCCGAAGAAATAATTCTTTGATAATCTGCAATACCTTGTGCTTCTACACGTTTTCTTTCAGCTTCTTGTTTTTCTTTTTGTAAAACAAATTGCATTTTTTGTGCTTCTTGCTCTGCATTGATTTTGCTTTCAATCGTAGTTTTTACAGAGGCTGGCAAATTAATATTTCTAATTAGCAGCTGTTCCAACACCAAACCTCTTGCTTTAAAATCAGCTTCAATGGTTTTGAAAATACGTTGTTGAAACTCATTTCGCTTCGTTGAATATAATGCTACAGCATCATAATAAACAGCGTTATCTCTAATACGAGTTCTGGTAACTGGACGAACAATTTTATCAGTATAATTTTCCCCAATTCCTTTCAAAATTTTTGGAGCATCACCCGGAATAACTCTATATAAAACGGTTAAATCAATAACAACTTCTAATCCGTCATTTGATAAAACTCGAATAGCATCATCACCTTCTTTTGAGCCTTCATCATGAATTGCCGACATGGTGTAATTTTGCGTTTGAATATCGAAAGTTGTAATATCTAAAAGTGGATTAACCAAATGCAAACCACTTTCTAAAACATCTGCTTGCACTTTCCCATAAAGCGATTTTACGCCCACTTTTCCTGCATCAATTTGTTTGAACATAGAAGACAAGATTCCAATAGTAATAATCACAAAACCTACATTTCTAATAATATGAGCGAATTTTGCTAATGGATTTTGATTGTTTTTTAAATAAATTCCAGCAATAATTAAAATACTTCCTATAATAACTAATAGTATCATTTTTATGTTTTTTGTATGCTTATTATACGCAATAATAGTATTTATGTTACAATTTATTGAAACTATTAATTTTGTTTTATCAATTTT
>JBILST010000007.1:0-25618 GCA_044371865.1 Flavobacterium sp. | reverse complement strand
TGAGTTTCCTAAAAAATGTCCTGCAAAATGTGTCCCATCTGTATTCTGTGTCCATAAATCCCAAGGTGAAAATCCATTACCAAGATTAGTTCCAGTTGTCCAAGAACTATAATTTGCAGCATTGTCTGAATACAACGTTGTTTGAGAAAAACCTAATTGTAAAAAAGAAGTTATAAGAATTAAAAAACATTTATTTTTCATATCTAACTATTTGTGCGTAAATGTAATAAAATGTTTTATTCCTTTTTATCTGAAATTTCCATCTTCTTTCTCATCTCATCTGGATTAGCATTTCTTGCAGTATCCAAGGCTTGCAACATAAGTTCTTCTCCAATTTCTTTAGGAATAGTCTTTTTTATGATAATTTCATCCCATTGTTTGTATAATCCTTTGATTTCTTCATTAATTTCTGGGATTAACTTTGCTATTTTTTGCTCAGGAATAATCCTTAAATTTAAAAAAGTTTCTAACGATTTTAACTTTGTATTTAATGTTGTTATTCTACTTAAAATTTGTGGTTTATTATATTCAAAAGGAATGGTAATGGATAAAGTATCTGCTTTTGAAGATAAATTTTTGGTCTTCATTTGAAAAGCTGATAAGGTAGATTTTGGTTTTTGAAGCATTTCAATTTCAAACTGTCTCCATTCGTTCCATCGATCTAAAGTGGCGTCAACTTCTGGTCTTGGAGTTGGAAAATTAAATTGCCACATTTTGGAAATATTTTTAAAAACGGCTTCATTTTTTTGTGCTACTTTTTGCGCTTCTAATTCTTGTTTTGAATCATTCTCACAAGCCATTAAACCTAAAGTTAAAACCAACATTGTTATAATTAAACCTTTCATTATCTTAATTTAAAAAACAAAGGTACAAATGTTTACAAAATTTAAGTACTAATCTAATAATATCTTAACAGTGCTTTGATATGCAATTACTTGGCATTTTAATAATTCTCATTTTATGCGTTCATTTTTATGAAATATGAACTCAATTGTGGTTTTTACTTAAAATATAATAAAAAAAGGGTTTTTCGATTCGTACGAAAACGTTATATTTGTTACCTATTTATTCAATCAAATGGACACGAAAATTTTAATAATTGGTGCTTGTGGTCAAATAGGTACCGAACTTACAGCAAAACTTAGAGCTACTTATGGTGTTAATAATGTAATTGCTTCAGATATCAGAAAACTGAATAACGATGTTGTGAATAACGGCATTTTTGAAGTAATTAATGCTTTAGATTACAACCAAATTGAGCACTTAATTGAGCAATATCAGATTACTGATGTGTATTTAATGGCGGCATTACTTTCGGCTACTGCTGAGAAAAACCCGGCTTTTGCATGGGATTTGAATATGAATTCTCTTTTCCATGTTTTAAATTTAGCCAAAGCAGGAAAAATTAAAAAGATATTTTGGCCTTCGAGTATCGCCGTTTTTGGACCTACAACTCCAAGACAGAACACACCACAATATACGGTAATGGAACCTTCTACAGTTTATGGAATCTCAAAACAAACTGGAGAAAGATGGTGCGAATATTACCACAAACAATACGGGGTAGATGTTAGAAGCATCCGTTATCCTGGTTTGATTAGTTGGAGTACAGAAGCGGGTGGAGGAACAACAGATTATGCCGTTGACATTTATCATAAAGCTATTACTGATGGTAAATTTACTAGTTTTTTATCTGAAAACACTGAATTACCAATGATGTATATGGACGATGCTATTAAAGCAACTATAAGCATAATGCAAGCTCCTATTGAACAAATTAAAATTCGCTCTTCCTATAATTTAGCAGCGATGAGTTTTACGCCAAAACAAATAGGCGAAGAAATCAAAAAACACTATCCAAATTTTGAATTAAGTTACACCCCAGATTTCCGTCAAAAAATTGCAGACAGCTGGCCTGCTAGTATTGACGACACTTCAGCAAGAGAAGATTGGGGATGGAAAAATGATTTTACCATTGAAAATATGACTGTTGATATGTTTGAAAACCTAAAAGAACATATTTATAAAAAATAATTATTTCTTAAAATTATTCATAAAAGCGTCTTCTATAGGCGCTTTTATTTTTACCACCTCGTCTGTTTTTTCATTTGGAATAGTCATAGAAAGCACATAATGTTTTATTTTCCATTGTTGGTTTTCTTGAACTAAAACCCCGGAACCTCTGCAGATTTTCATTTGAGTACTTAACAATTCGTCAAACCAAGCCATTTTTCCATCCTTACTAAAATAAATATTACGCTCAATGGCTTTAAAACTCCATGCTTTTCCTTTGTCAAAATAGGGTTTTGCAAAAGCTTGAAATTGTTTTTTGTTCCAATTTTCTGTGGCATCTGTTCCAATAAAAATAGATTCTTCTGCCATTGCATCGAAATACGCTTCGTAATTTGCCTCGGCAGCAGCTTTGTGCCAATTGTCTATAATTTCCATAACATTTTGTTTTTTTGATTGATTTTTTTCTTCACATGGTTTGCAAGAAAAGGCTAAAATTGCTAAAAGTAGGATAGATAATTGTTTCATAATTGTTTCGTTTTCCCCTCCTTTGGAGGGGTGCCTGAAAGGCGGGGTGGTTATTAAATATCTTTATATTCGGTAATAATAAATTGTTCTAAATCTTTCATAGCATTCTCAGTATCAAATAATATTTTTGTTGTTGAAATTCTGAAAACTTTTAAACCTAAATCAATAAGATATATTTCTCTTTTCTCATCATATTCTTCTTGGAAATTATGAATTTCCCCATCAATTTCAACTACTAAACCGAGTGCTTTAACATAAAAATCTACAATGTAGTTACCAATGATTCTCTGTCTGTCAAAATCGATATTCCAAAAAGATTTATTTCTCACTTCTTTCCAGAACACAACTTCGGAAAAATTTCCTGCTTTTCTGAGTGCTTTTGCTCTACTTTTTAAAGAAGTATTATAAGGTAAATTTAAAACAAAATTTCTCTTAATTGGAATATTATGAATTATGGTTAAGATTTCTTCTTGCATTTATTCCGTTTTAATTCAACATAAAAACCACCCCGCCTTTCAGGCACCCCTCCAAAGGAGGGGAAACATCTAAATTATAATATATTAATTACAACTGTTTTTACATTCACAAATTCTTTGATCCCTTCTTCGGCTAATTCTCTCCCATATCCGGATTTTTTTATTCCTCCAAACGGCAATCTTGGATCAGATTTTACCATTTCGTTGATAAAAACGGCACCTTCGTTAAAGTCTGAAATCTTGGTTTTAATAAAATCAATGTCTTGAGTAAAAACTGAAACACCCAAACCAAATTCCGATTGGTTAGTTAGCTGAATAGCTTCTTCAAGAGTATTAAAAGTTATAATTGCAGCAACAGGACCGAAAGTTTCTTCTTTAAATACTGGCATTTCTATTGTTACTTCTGTCAAAATTGTGGGTTCATAAAAAGCATCTTTTCGGTTTCCTCCCACAAGTAACTTTGCTCCCATTTGAATTGATTTTTTAACTTGGATTTCTAATTCTTCGGCTAAATCAACTCGTGCTAACGAACCAATTTGTGTTTCTTTATCTAACGGATTTCCAGTTTTTAAGTTTTGAATGGCGATTTTAAATTTAGTTACAAACTCCTCAACAATCTTTTCATGCACTAAAAAGCGTTTGGCTGCGATACAACTTTGACCTGCATTTTGCATTCGAGCGGTTACAGCAATTGCTACTGCTTTTTCAAGATTAGCATCTTCTAAAACAATGAAAGCATTGCTTCCACCTAATTCCAATACGCACTTTTTCAAATGTTTTCCAGATTCAGTGGCTACTGCTATTCCGGCTTGTTCACTTCCTGTTAAAGAAACGGCTTTTATAATTGGATTTGCTATGATGTTTGCCACTTCACGACTTGTAATGGGTAAATCTTGATAACATCCTTTTGGGAAACCAGCTTTCTCAAATATTTCTTGAATTAAATTCGCTGATTTTGGAACATTACTCGCATGTTTAACTACAACTGTATTCCCTGCGATAATTGTTGGAACTGCAAATCGGAATACTTGCCAAAATGGGAAATTCCATGGCATTACGCCTAAAATTACTCCTAAAGGCTCGTAGGTAACAAAACTTTCTGTTGCCTCAGTTTTTATGTTTTTTGTGGATAAAAATGATTCAGCATTTTCATAATAATAATTACACAAAATCGCACATTTTTCAACCTCAGCAATCGCTTGCGAAATAGGTTTGTGCATTTCGGTAGTAATGCAAGTTGCGTATTCTTCCTTGTTCTCTAGAAGCAATTTAGCCAATTGAGGTAAAAAAGAAATTCTATTTTGAACACTTAATTTACGCCAAGAGAGTTGTGATTTTTGCGAAATTTCTAAAAGATTTTGCATGCTGAAAGGTTTTTGTAAAAATACTAATTTTAATTGAATACGAGGTTCGTGTTAGGGATGGAAGAGGAAATCCTTTGTTTATAAAATTGCTGAATTTTATAAATAAAGATTACTTCGTCAGTTCGCTTTGCTTGGGTGCAAAGAATAGCCCGACTCGCTAAAGCGGAGGAACTCCCAGATTAAAAAAGGAAATGATATCTTTGTAAAGTATTTTACAACGTAAATAAAATGGAAGATTGTTTTGAAACCTTAATTTCGAGTTATTTGGATTCGAAAGTGGGCATTGTGGAACATTTTGTATCAGAAGAATTAGCGCAACATTTGATAAAAAGATTGTTTGAATTGAAAGAACAAAATTTATTGAAAGCAGCTGGAATTGGAAATGCTGCAAAATTGACTCAGAATTCGGCGATAAGAAGTGATGCGATTTATTGGTTAGACCGAGCGAATAATAACGAACATGAAAATGCTTTTTTAGATCAAGTAGATGCTTTTGTGGCGTATTTAAACCGCAGTTGTTATACTGGAATTACTGGCTATGAATTTCACTTTGCGTTGTTTGAGAAAGGCAGTTTTTATAGAAAACACTTAGATCAATTTCAAGATAATTCTAGCCGACAGTTTTCGATGATTACTTATTTGAATGAAAATTGGCAACCTGAAGATGGTGGTGAATTATGTATTTATGATGGCGATGTGGCACAAAAAGTGGCACCAATAAACAGAAAAACTGTTTTCTTTAAAAGCAATGAATTAGTTCACGAAGTGCTAGAAAGTCACAAACCTCGATTAAGCGTTACGGGTTGGTTGAGACGAGATTAAAATAAAAAAGCCAGTTTTTCAACTGGCTTTCTTCGATGAAAAAACAAAACTACTTAACAACCAACTTCTTTGTAATTCCTTCTGATGTTTTTACAAAATAAATACCTGAAACTAATTTTGACGTATTTATAGTTAACGCTTCTTTTTCTGAAAGAATTAATTTTCCAGTTACATCATACACTTCAATATCTGCCATTCTGTTGAAATAAACGATTTCTGAATTTGATGCTGGATTTGGAAAAATCACGAATGTCTTTGACGCTCCATTAAAATCTGAAGAAGATAACGTATTTTCATCCACTTCATAAATGGTAATAGTTCCACTGATTTCATTTGCTACTAAGATATAACCTTTACCTGTAGCACTATTTGCAGGAGCTATATACGTAATTCCTTCTGGACCATGGTCTCCTGAGTAAGCTGAAGTACTTCTAGAATTTTTATAATCCACAAAAACTGGATTATTAGGATTTGTAATATTATAAACCATAACACCACCTACACGCTCTAAAGAAACAAATGCAAATGTTTCAGTTGCAATTTGAGCAATAGTTACACCTTCTGGCTCTGGTCCTTTTGCACGACTTCTTCCTTTTGGTGTATTACTTTCATGATCAGCATTAAAAAGTGTTGGTAAATTTGCTGCTGTATAACGTTCAAAATCATCTCCACTATCAAAAACTATCTGTTTAGTTGTAGTATTAAAAATTGAAAACGAACGTGTTCCCACACAATGAATAGTTTCAAATTCTGCATCAGCATCTGTGTTTCCATTTAGATTAGTTACACGGAATCTACCTAAGTTATTGTTTTGTTTTAAAACTGATGCATTTGGAAAATTGGTAGCATCTAACGTATAAGTTCCGGCACCAACAGCAACTCTCTCAGTAAAAGCACCATATTCTTTTTCGTCACCTTCGTTTGCAGTAACTAAATAAGTAGTTCCCGCAACTGAGTAACTTGCAACAGCATCTGGAATAAAATATGCTTGAATAGGCCAGTTTGCAATTAAAACCTGACCATTGTTATCTGATACATCAAATCCATTTCCTGGTAAACTGATGTCTTTAGTTCCTAATGCCCAAATATCTGAAATAGTGTTACTTGTTAAATTAATTTCGGCAATAGCATTATTTTCTTGTAAAGTAATCCATGCTTTTTGAGAATCGGCACTAATTGTGATGTACTCTGGTTCAAAATCTTGAGATAAAGTACTTGTTAACTTTAACTTTCTTACACCTGAAGCTATTAATGTAGCCTCTTGAGTATTGTAAGCTGTGAATAATAACGTTGTTACATTGGACTGCGATAAGGTTGCAATTCCGCCTGAAATATCAATAATACTCACAGAACCTTCTGGGTCAATTGAATAATCTACATTTGGTTGCCCTTCATTAGCCGTCATTACCTTTGTTCCGTCTGGAGAAAAAGTAATCATATCAGGAAGTGCTCCAACTGTAACTTGTTTTAAAAAAGTTCCATTGGTATCAAAAAACAACACTGAACCATTTAGTGTTTCATCTGCATTTGGAGAAGCCACTGCAACAATTCCGTTTTTAACCGCAACACTTGTAACACCTCCGTAAGGATTAATATTTACAGACGTAATAACGGATGGAGTTGTTGGATTAGAAAAATCGATAATATCTAAATATCCAGCCACTGCACTCGTCGTAAATAAACGTTGTGAAGCAACATCGTGCACTACAATTTCGCATGTACTTGTACTTGCTCCAGAAGGATCAAAACTTCCAATATAATTTAATTCAATCTGATTATTTGGAATTGGAGTTTGGCTATCATTATCAACAATATAAATAGTTGCTGTAGTTGTTCCTGTAATTGAAATTCCAGAAGCATTTTCTAAACTCAAAACAAAATATTCTGAATGTTGTTCTTCTAAACTGTCATCAACAATTGGAATAGTAATCGTTTGTGTTGCCGATGAAGAACCTGTTATTGAAATAGTTTGTGAAGTTAACGTAAAATCAGAATTATCTGCCGTACTAAAAGGAGCCGACTTTACTACTAAATCTACCGAACCTGTAGCTGGATTTGCAATATTTAAAACCAATGATAACGTTCCTTGATTTTCATTTACTGTAATAAAGCTAGAAGCAAAAGAAATACTTGGACTTGCAGTTGTAAAAACTCCTGATTGTATTGCAGTAATTCCGTTATTATTTAAATCTTCTATTGTATTTGCCAATAAAGCTACATAATACGTTTGATTAACAGCTAAAGTTGATAGAGGTGAAACAGAAATTACGTTTCCTGAAATAGTTGCATCAAAAGGAACTGTTACTCCAGAAGCATCATTTAAACGTAATTCAACAACTGCATCTACATTAACATTATCAATTACACTGTTGTCTGCTAATCGAATTGCTTCGTTAAAAGAAATAGTTGGTATAATATTCGTAGCAACATTAGTAGCATTGTTTACAGGTGAAAATGTAGCTACAGGAGCAATGATATCTGGTCCAACAAATGTTGTTCCTTCTAAAGTAAAATTATCAAATCTATTATTTCCTAGGGTTCCACCAGTACCTTGTTGAAATTCTACTTTTAATTTAAAATTAGGATTGTTATCAGTTGCGTCAATTCCAGAAAAATCTAAAGTAGCTAAAGCTGGATCACCATTATTAGGAATTACATTTGAAAAGGAAATATAATTAGTTCCATCAATTGAATAAGACCAAACCTGAGTTCCTGCACCTGAACCCGAACGACGAGTTGCAAATTTTACAATACAATTTTCATAACCTGTAGTTGGCAATGCAAATTCTAAAGCTCCTCCAATAGGATCATTAAATCGCAAATGTGTTCCTGATGCATCGCTATTTCTAGCGTTTAAATTTAAAACACTAAAGTTTTGACCAGTACCACCTGCAAAATCAATTACGCTAATTCCGCCTGGAATAGCATTTAAAGTTGCACCACCAAGTGTTTGACTAGGCGTTGTAATTGTAGCAATTGATGTAATGTTATTAAAGTTCCAATAATGTACTAATGTTTGTCCGTAGGTTGAAGAAACAAACAATACTAAAAGAAGCGTTAGAAATCTACCCTTCTTTAAAGTGTAATTTTTATTCATTTTTGTGTTTTTTAAATGTTGCACAAAATTGAACTCCAAAAGTTACTTTTTTATAAATTTAAAAACAACAAACAATTAAATCATGACCAGCAAATGTTTTGCAAAAGTTAAGCGGTAATGATTTAATAATATTGAAGAGATGATTCGTTTTCATTTTGATAATATTAAAAACAGAAACATATTATATGGCTTTTTTAGACTCTTAATCCAACCTTTTTACTTATTGAAATCTTGATTAAAAAGGCAAACCGAATTATCTATTTTATAAAAATAAAAAAACCGATACAAATTGTATCGGTTTTGTTTTGCTCCCCCTCTTGGGCTCGAACCAAGGACCCTCTGATTAACAGTCAGATGCTCTAACCAACTGAGCTAAGGAGGAAGTTGTATATCTTTTAAGCGAGTGCAAATATAAACTGATTTTTTGTTATCGCAAATTATTTTATTGAAAAAATTATAAAAGTTTATCTACTACTAATTGATAAATATCTTTTCCGAAAGTTAAAGCCATTAGCGTCAATAAGATAATCATTCCAGCTGTTTGAACATAACCTGCTGCTTTGTCTGATAATTTTTTACCTGTAATCATTTCAACTATCGTAAACAAAGCATGTCCACCATCTAATCCTGGGATTGGTAATAAATTCATAAAAGCCAATCCTATTGAGAATAAAGCGGTGAAATTCCAAATAAATTCCCAATTCCAAGTATCTGGTAAACGACGTGCAATTCCAATTGGACTTTGAACATGTTTGTAAGCTTCCGTTTTTGGTCGTAATATTAATTTGAACTGTTTTACATTATAAACCAATAATGACCATGATTCTTTTACTGCCGCAGGAACTGCTTGACCAAACGATAATTGATTATTTACTTCGTAATCCTCTTTTAATAATTTAGTGTTCTGGATGAAACCTAATGTTCCTTCTTTAGAAACTAATGCATTAATTTTTATAATTTGATTATTACGATTTACACTTAAATTAACTGAATCATTTTTATGTTTTGTAAGCGCATCTCTAAGTTCGTCAAAAAATACAATTTTAGAGTTATTGATTTCCACAATATTATCACCTGCTTTTAAACCAGACTTCATGGCGTTAGAATTTGGAACAATAGAGTCAATTTTAATGTTGGTTGTTCTCGGCCCAACAAACTCTTTTCCTTCTTTACTAATGATTTCACCTTTCATTTCATCGGTTAAAATCACGTTTACTTTAGCCCCATTACGTTCTACCTCAACTTTATCACCCAATAAAACATCTAAAGTCATTCGGTTAAAACTAGGTTGGTGTTTTCCATCAACTGAAAGAATTTTATCTCCGTTTCTAAAACCTGCTTTCTGACCTACTTCGCCAAAAGCCAATCCGTTTTCTTGAATTTTTTCTGTTGAAATAAATTTTTGTCCTACGGTTGAGTACATAATTGTAAAAATCAACCAAGCTAAAATCACATTCACAATAATTCCACCCAACATAATAATTAAACGTTGCCAAGCTGGTTTAGAACGAAATTCCCATGGTTCTGCAGGCGCATTCATTTGTTCGGTATCCATACTTTCATCAATCATTCCTGAAAGTTTTACATAACCACCTAATGGCAACCATCCGATTCCCCATTCTGTTTCACCGATTTTCTTTTTTACTAATGAAAAACCAGCATCCATAAACAAATAAAATTTCTCTACACGTACCTTAAACATCTTGGCTGTAATGTAGTGACCAAATTCGTGAAGAATAACTAAAACGGATAATATGAATAATATTTGTGCTACTTGAATCATTTTTATGCTTTTATTTAAACAACAAAAGTAAGGTTTTCACCTTACTTTTCATCATATTTTTATAGTTGACCTATTTTTTTATAAAATTTTTATGAATTACACCTTCCGAAGTAGTAATTTTAAGCAAATGCAAACCAGCAGATAATTCAGCTACTGAAAAATCAATGGCATCTTTTTGTCCTACTAATTGTCCGAGTGTGTTATAAATTTCAACTTTATCTAATTGAAGAGTAGTTGGCATCATAATGTGTAATTCATTAGTAGTTGGATTTGGATAAACCGAAATAGTTTGCTCTAAATCAAAAGATTCGTTTGCCAAAGTAGCCACATTATTTCTAGAAACAATGTGTTTGTTCGGATCAAAAGTCACACCAGTTACTACAAATGGAACCGGAACTATAAATTCTTGTGCGTTAGAAGTATGATTTACCACTACGTCATGTGTTAATCCTCCTGCGCTAGTCAATCTAATTTCTAAAGGCATTTCAAAAAACGAAACACTTGCATTTGATTGCGCTTGACTAACTGTAATTTTTGCTTGACCTGCTCCCCAGTTTTGCGCATTAACTGTATACGTTGGATAACCTTGTCCATAAATCCAATCATTGAAAAACTCCGTTAAACTAGTCAAGTGAACAGCTTCTAAATGCCCTTTTAAATCATTAGTAACTGCATAACCAAATGCTAAATTTGTATCCGATAAATAATTTTGTAAAGCTTGGAAAAAATTAGCATCACCCATTACCCAACGTAACATATGTGTCACCATTGAACCTTTGTTATATGATAATCTACTGCTAAATATTCTATTGACATCCAATGCTTCAGCATCTGTTAAATAAACTGCTCCTGTTGTTGAAGATGTAATATTAGATATTTTTCCACTTTTCCAAGTAACAAAGGCTGCATCGCCATCTAATTCTTCAACCACTATTCCAGCACTGTATTCAGTTAATCCTTCATTTAACCATATATCTTTCCATGTGCCACAAGTAATTTTATTCCCAAACCATTGATGTCCTAATTCATGGGCTATTAAACTTCTACTATTCCAAGCTCCCATTGAGGACATAGTAGTATGTTCCATTCCACCTCCCCAGCCAAACTGAACATGACCATATTGTTCATTTCTGTAAGGATAAGGTCCAAATTTTTGTTCAAAAACATTCATTATTGGAACTGTATTGTCTATGGAACTTCTGTTTGAAGCCGTATTACTCTCTGGATATAAATAATTATTTATTGGAAAAAATGGATTATCAACAGTTCCTAACCCTGCTTGAATGTTATAAGTAACATAATTTGTAACATTTAATGATATCAAATAAGCAGGTATTGGATAATTATGTTTAAAATGACGAGTTGTAGTACCTCCTGATGTTATGGAACTTTGAAGCAACCCATTTGAAACACCAATGTAGGTGTCAGGACAAGTAATATATGTATCAAAACTATCTATTTTGTCATTTAAATCTTGTTTACATGGCCACCAATCTCTTGCTCCAAAAGGTTCTGAAAGCGTAAAAATAACAGGCGTACCACTATGTGTACCTCTTGTAAAAGCTCCTTCTGCCTGAGGTGGTGACCCCGCATAAGTTATTACTACAGTTGCGCTATTTCCTGTTGTCACTGTTGCTGGTAAATTGATATTTAACTCATAATTGCTTTGGTTAAAAGTTAAACTAGTACTATTCATTGTTACCGAACTAACTGTTAAAGCCGTTGCCATATCAAATGTAACAGCATCAATATCGGATAGAGCCTTAAAAGTTGTTTTTACTATACCGTTAATGTATGGATTGGTAACATTTGGATCAACTGTAAAACGCAATTCATGATAGGTAACATCGTAATTCAGAGTGTTGGGATTCACTCTAAGATTTTGAATCGATGAAGTTGATTTCATCTCCGCTTCAACCATTCTTTCAAATTCAGAATCATTAGTTTGGGCAAAACTAATAATCCCAATAAGTAGAATGAAGCTAAAAGTAATTTTTCTCATTTTAAATAGGTAGGTTAAATTATTTTATTACTTGTAATTGGGTTACTATAATATCAAAACAATAACGAATATACTAAAAATGTTTAATTTTGGTTAGTTTTCGTAAAAATCTATAGCAGTAAATAAACTTGCTACCATTTTTGATTTTTATCAATTATCTAAATTCAATTCCTTAAATTTGCATCTTTAAAATCCTATATATTATGTTACAGATAGCGTACATTAGAGAAAACAAAGAAGAAGTAGTAAAACGATTAGCTAAGAAAAACTTAGATGCTAAAAGTGCTGTTGAAGAAATAATTGCATTAGACGAAAAAAGAAGAGCAACTCAAGTTGAATTAGATACTATCAAATCCGAGTCGAATAAGCTATCTAAAGACATTGGCGATTTAATGAAAAGTGGCGAAAAAGCAAAAGCTGAAATCTTAAAAGAAAAATCAGTTCAACTTCGTGAAAAAGACAAAGAATTGACCGAAGTATTGAATGCTTTTGCATCAAAATTACAAGAAGAATTATACAAATTACCTAATTTACCAGCCGATATTGTTCCAGAAGGAAAAACACCTGAAGAAAACCTAAACGTTTTTCAAGAAGGCGAAATTCCAAAATTACACGAAGGCGCTTTACCGCACTGGGAATTAGCAAAAAAATACGATTTAATTGATTTCGAATTAGGTGTTAAAATCACAGGAGCAGGTTTTCCAGTTTACAAAGGAAAATGCGCTAAATTACAACGTGCCTTAATCACTTATTTCTTAGATAAAAATACCGATGCGGGTTACTTAGAATACCAAGTACCGCATATGGTTAACGAAGCTTCTGGTTTTGGAACAGGACAATTACCTGACAAAGAAGGACAAATGTATCACGTAGGTGTAGATGATTTGTATTTAATTCCAACCGCGGAAGTTCCGGTAACCAATATCTTTAGAGATGTTTTATTAAACGAAAATGATTTACCCGTACTTTGCACAGGATACACGCCATGTTTCCGTCGTGAAGCAGGCTCATATGGCGCACACGTTCGTGGGTTAAATCGTTTACACCAATTTGACAAAGTAGAAATCGTTCGTATTGAACATCCAGATAATTCATACAAAGCCTTAGATGGAATGGTAGCACACGTAAAAGAAATTTTACAAGAATTAAAATTACCATACAGAATTCTTAGATTATGTGGTGGCGATATGAGTTTTGCTTCTGCCTTAACGTATGATTTTGAAGTATATTCAACTGCGCAAGAGCGTTGGTTAGAAATTAGTTCAGTTTCTAACTTTGAAACATTCCAAGCAAATCGTTTAAAATTACGTTTCAAAGACAAAGAAGGTAAAAACCAATTGGCACACACCTTAAACGGAAGTTCTTTGGCGTTACCAAGAGTATTAGCTGGAATTTTAGAAAACTACCAAACGCCAGAAGGCATCGTAGTTCCTGAAGTTTTAAGAAAATATACAGGATTTGACATTATTAACTAAACGTTAATCTTTATAAAATAATGTACTAATTTGACGCTAAAAAGTGTTACTTTAGTACATTATTTGTTTTATTTATGTTGCGAAAAATAGTTTTTTTTATGCTCTTTTTATCATCGTTTTGGGTTTCGGCACAAAACGAACAATTGGCATTTAACTATATTGATGCTGGAGAATATGAAAAAGCAGTAACCATTCTTGAAGAAGTTTACTCAAAAAACAAAAATTTATATTTGGATAAACTTTTGTATTGTTACCAACAGTTACAACAATATGAAAAAGCTTTAAAATTTATAAATGAGTTAAAACCTAAAAACAACAACCCTAGTCTTTTAGTGGAAGAAGGCTATATTTATCAATTACAAAAAAAACAGCCTGAAGCAGATAAAAAATACCAAGAAGCCCTTAATGAAATTGATAAAAATGCCAATTTTGCATACAATTTAGGAAGTATTTTTGAAAGAAAAGTACTGTTAGATTGGGCATTAAAAGCCTATGAAAAAGGACAAAAAGCTAATCCAAATCTAAATTTTGATTATCAAACTGCCATGATTCAAGGGCAATTAGGTAATTTAGAAGTCATGCTAAACAAACTATTAGATTACGGTTTCAATACGCCAGATGGCACACCAATGGTTCAAAACCAGTTGACACGTTTTTTAATGGATGATACGGATGGTTCATTTGCAACTACAATTCGCAAAAACTTATTACTACGAACGCAAAAATCACAAGATGTGTATTGGAACCAATTCTTGAGTTGGTTTTTTGTACAACAAAAAGAATACGGAAAAGCATTTGTTCAAGAAAAAGCGGTTTACAAGAGGAATCCTGAAAGTATTTATAACTTGCTTACAATTGGAAGTCAAGCTATGGAAGAAAAACAATATGAAGAAGCTAAAGCAGTTTTTGCATTTATTTTTGAAAATTCAAATGATATAGGATTTAAACTAAAAATGCAACACCTTGTTACTTCAATGGAAATTGAATCTGCTTTGCCTAAAGAATATCCTGCTATTGATTTAAAATTACAAGAGCTCTTAAAAACATACGGTATTAATCAAGAATCACTTGATTTACAAATTCTTTCGGCTCACTTTAAAACGTTTTATTTGAATCAATCAAAAATTGGATTAGATATTTTAAACGAAACTCTAAAACTACCATTAAACATCAGAAATGAATCTAGAGTTAAAATGGAATTGGCGGATATTATGGTGTATGATGAAAAATTCAATCAAGCCATTTTATATTACGCTCAAGTGGAAGACAATTTGAAAAATGATGTTTTAGCTCACGAAGCCAGCCTTAAATTAGCCAAAGCAAACTTCTATAAAAAAGATTTCGACTGGACTTTACAACAAGTAAAAGTTTTGAAACAATCGCCAAGTTTATTAATTGCAAATGATGCGGTTGAAATGTTTTTGCTTATCCAAGATAATTCAGCCGAAGACAGTTTACGCGTAGCGCTCCAATCCTATGCAACGGCGGATTTGAAATTGTATCAGAATAAAAAAGAAGAAGCACTCCAACTTTTTTTAGCCATTTTACAAAAACACAAAGGCGAGAGCATCGAAGAAGGAACTTTATTTAAAGTAGGGAAAATTTATGAAGAAAAAGGAGATTTCAACAAAGCCTTATCATATTATCAAAACATATTAGACAATCATAAAGACGGAATTTACAAAGATGAAGCCTTATACTTTTCGGCTGAAATTTATAGAAAACATCTTTTAGATAACGAAAAAGCAAAAGCATTATACGAAAAAGTAGTTTTAGAGCATCCAGATAGTTTGTATTATACCGAGAGCAGAAAGCAATATCGAACATTGCGAGGCGATACCACTATTTAGAGTTTAACCACAAAGTGCACAAAGAAAGCACAAGGAGCACGAAGATTTTTTTTATTATTTCAATTTCTTAAATCTGTGTTCCAAATTTGATTTTTGAAATTGTACTTGAACTTGAAATTTATTAAAAATGATTATATACAACGTAACAGTAAACGTAGACAACAGCATTCACCACGATTGGTTAAAATGGATGCAAAACAAACATATTAACGATGTTTTAGCAACAGGTTTGTTTACCAATGCTAAAATGGTGAAAGTTCTAGTGGAAGAAGAAATGGGTGGCACCACCTATGCCGTTCAATATTTTACAGATTCTAGAGCAAAGTTAGAAGATTATTACCAAAACCACGCACCTAGATTGCGCCAAGAAGGTTTGCAACTTTTTGCAGATAAAATGTTAGCTTTTAGAACGGAGTTAGAAGTGATGGAAGAATTCTACGGAGAAACAAATTAAAATGGAAAAAGTAAGCGCAAAAAAACACTTAGGACAACATTTCCTAAAAGACGAAAGTATCGCAAAAGACATTGCTGATACACTTTCGCTAGAAGGCTATTCTAAAATTTTGGAAATTGGTCCAGGAATGGGTGTTTTAACCAAATATTTATTAGACAAACCAACCGAAACCTTTGTAATTGAAATCGATAAAGAATCGGTAGAATATTTGGGTGTTCACTTTCCAAAATTAGAAAATCATATTATTTCTAAAGATTTTTTAAAATACGATTTAAACGAAGTATTCAACAAAGAACCTTTTGCTATCATTGGTAATTTCCCCTACAATATTTCGACACAAATTGTATTTAAAACGCTAGAAATGCGCGACCAAATTCCTGAATTTGCAGGCATGTTTCAAAAGGAAGTTGCCCAACGTATTTGCGAGAAAAAAGGAAGCAAAGTCTACGGTATTTTATCGGTTTTAACCCAAGCTTTTTATGAAGCGGAATATTTGTTTACAGTTCCACCCAATGTTTTTAATCCACCCCCAAAAGTAGATTCAGGTGTGCTGCGATTGAAAAGAAAAGCAGATTATTCATTGCCGTGTGATGAAAAAATGTTCTTTAGAGTCGTGAAAACCGCTTTTCAACAACGAAGAAAAACATTGCGAAATAGCTTAAAAACCTTCAATTTTTCTGATAATTTAAAAGAAGATAGTATCTTTGACCTCCGTCCGGAACAACTTACGGTGGAACAATTTATTGAAATTACCCAAAAAATAACAGCCGATGGAGTTTAAAATCAGCAGAGAGTTTCTATCTGAAATAGAACGACTTATAAGTGAAAACAAAGAACAAGAGTTGCATTTACTTCTTGAAGATATTCACTTTGCTGATATTGCCGAAATCATGGAAGAACTTGATGATTACGGTGCTGGTTATATTTTTAACACCTTAGATTCTGAAAAAACAGCCGAGATTCTGTTAGAATTAGACGAAGAAGTTCGTGAAAAAATCTTAAAAAACCTTTCTCCAAAAGAAATTGCAGAAGAGCTTGACGAATTAAGCACAGACGACGCTGCTGATATTATTGCCGAATTACCTCAACACAAAAAAGAACAAGTAATTTCGGAATTAGAAGACGTTGAACACGCCAAAGACATTGTAGATTTATTGCGCTACGATGAAGATTCTGCTGGTGGTTTGATGGGGAAAGAATTGGTAAAAGTTAATGAAAATTGGAACGTTTTAACTTGCGTAAAAGAAATGCGCGCTCAGGCCGAAAATGTTTCAAGAGTACATTCAATATATGTGGTGGATGATGAAGATCGATTAAAAGGCCGATTATCATTAAAAGATTTATTAACCACCTCAACAAAAACGCATATTAGTGAAGTTTATATCAAAAAAGTAGACTACGTAAAAGTAGACACTAAAGATGTGGAAGTTGCGCGAATTATGCAAAAATACGACTTGGAAGCCATTCCGGTTGTAGATGAATTAGGACGTTTAGTTGGTCGTATTACCATTGATGATATTATTGATGTCATCAAAGAAGAAGCCGACAAAGATTACCAGTTGGCAGCGGGTATTTCGCAAGACGTTGAAGCCGATGATAGTATTTTAGAACTAACAAAAGCACGCTTGCCTTGGTTAGTTTTAGCATTATTTGGTGGATTTATTTCGGTACACGTTTTGGGAATTTTTGAACCAGTCATGAAATTTCATCCCGAATTATTTTTCTTTACACCGCTAATTGCCGCAATGGCTGGAAACGTTGGAGTTCAATCTTCTGCAATTATTGTACAAGGTTTGGCAAACAACACTATTATTGGCCCTGTTGTTGAACGTTTATTAAAAGAACTTTCTTTGAGTTTATTAAACGGAGTGATTCTTTCGATAATCTTATTAGCTGGTAGTTACTTCTTATTAGGATACGAAATCCATGTAGGTTATACAGTTTCAATTGCTCTACTTTCAGTAATTATTATGGCATCGTTAATTGGAACTTTTATCCCAATTATCTTAAACAAATACGGAGTTGACCCTGCATTAGCAACAGGTCCGTTTATTACCACAAGTAACGATATCTTAGGGATTTTGACTTATTTTACTATTGCTAAGATTATTTTAGGAATTTAATTTCACTTACTCCCCAACCTTTTCCATTTTATTTCACTCTATACAATAAACACTAAAGTTTATAGAGATGAAAAAAATACTTGTATTTGCATTATTATGTTTTTCGGCAATAGGATTTGCTCAAAAACCAATTTTTACTTCCGCTAAAATTAAAAGCGCAACTGTTTATAGTAATTCGGCTGAATTATTACAGTCGGCCTCGGTTACACTACCTTCGGGAACTAGTGAAATTGTTATTAAAAACGTAGCGGACTACGTAAATGAGAACACCATTCAAATTGGCGCTCCAGCTAATGTTACCGTTTTATCGGTTCAGTTTACACGAAACTTTATTTCGGAATACGAAATTGACGAAAGCAATCCCATGATTAAAAAAGTGCGTGATAGTATTATGCTTATCGAAAAAGAAATGGGAAAAATTGCCAACGAAAAAGTGTCCTATTCAAAAACCATTGATTTGTTGGATAAAAATCAAAACGTTGCTGGGCAAAATTCAGGTTTGAATGTGACTGAATTAATCAAATTGGTAGATTATTACAGATCCAAAAGAAATGAATTAAGCAATTTAGTTGACAACTTAATTGAAAAAGAAGAGAAATTAAGAGTTAAACTTTCTAAATTGAATTCAAAATTAGAGCTAAACACACAAAAACAGGAAAAATCTTCGCAAGGAAAATTAGTTTTACAAGTAATGACTGATGTTGCAAGTTCTGTAAATTTAGATATCAATTACATTACAGCAAACGCATCATGGTCGCCGTTTTATGATTTACGTGCCGAAAATATCAATTCTCCAATTAACTTGATGTACAAAGCAAAAGTGGTACAAAACACAGGTATCGATTGGAAAAAAGTAAAACTGACACTTTCTAGTGGTAATCCAAATCAAAACAACACAGCACCTATTTTACAAGCTTGGTTTTTGAGATATGGTTATCCAAGAACATATGGTTATGATAATAGCAACGCAAAACTAAATACGGTTGTGGTGTCTGGTTATATGAAAAAAGATAAAGCAGAATTGGATGAATCTTCTATTTCAAATTACACAACAATTAATGAAAACCAACTGAATATTTCCTTTGACATTGACATTCCGTATGATATTTTAGCGAATGGGAAAGCACACAGTGTTGCCTTAAAAGATTTGAAATTGCCAGCATCTTACAAATATTACGCCGTTCCAAAAGTGGAAAAAGAAGCCTTTTTATTAGCTGAAATTAGCGAATATTCTAAATTCAATTTATTACCTGGTGAAGCGAATATTATTTTCGAAGGTATGTATGTGGGAAAAACCATGATTAATCCAAATCAAACATCTGATACGTTGAATTTGAGTATGGGAAGAGATAAAAAAATCGCTATTAAACGTGAGAAAATCGCAGATAAATCGGGAACTAAATTCTTATCGGGTTATAAAGAACAAACGTTTACCTACGATATTACCGTAAAAAACAACAAAAAAGAAGCGATTGAATTATTGTTAAAAGATCAATATCCTATTAGCACCGATAAAGAAATTACCATAGAATTATTAGAAAACGGAAAAGCAAAAGTAAACGCAGAAACCGGAATTTTAACTTGGGATGTTAAACTAGGCGCTGGAGAAACCAAGAAATTCAGAATCAGTTATAAGATTAAATATCCAAAAGATAAGTTTATAGATAATTTGTAATTTATAAACCTGTCAGGTTTTTTAAAAAGAAAAACTAATAAAAATTAAATATGAAAACCAATCCAATGAAAACGATTTTTACAATTTTAATCTTAATATCCAATTTGACGTTATTCTCTCAAGTAGATAAAGTTATTGGTGATTATCAAAGTTCAGTTAGAACTAAAAAAGGTGATTTGATAGAATGGAAACTGACTTTAAACGAAAATGGAACATTTTTCTTCCAATATTATTCAAACGATAAATTTCAAGTTCCATCAGAAAAAAACATTTATGGTAAAGGGACATGGACTATGGAAAATAATGTGATATCATTCTTTTCTGATAAACAAAAAGATATTGATGAGAAAAACACTTTGGACTTTACTAATTCCAAGGCAAGATTTATAACAAAACCAACCAAAAACAAAACTGATCAAATAATTATAACAAGACTCCAATTCTTAAAATCAGATATTTTCTGGATGGCAAAAACTGAAATATTAAAGATATAAAATTCATTAATATAGTTAGTTATAACATTAAACCAATTTTTCATCAAACCCAATAAGTTTTAGTACTAGTTGGGTTTTTTATTGTTTTTGAATAAAATCAAATTCAATGAACCAACCTTTTATTATTCTAACAATAACCACAAACAAAAACGTAATTTCTATTTTTTCAGAAATCGATTTTTCTGTAGCACAACGTGACGGTTTATTTTTACGGAACAAATCGGAACCAAAAATTTCAGAATAAGAAAAAGTGATATAGGTTATACAACCAATATCCAATTAGCACCGATAAAGAAATTACCATAGAATTATTAGACAACGGAAAAGCAAAAGTAAATACAGAAACTGGAATTTTAACTTGGGATGTAAAAATGAGTGCTGGAGAAACTAAGAAATTCAGAATCAGTTATAAGGTCAAATATCCGAAGGATAAGTTTATCGATAATTTATAAAAAACCACTTTGTCAAGCTGAACTCGTTTCAGCTTCTCAAACTGGATTCTGAAACAAGTTCAGAATGACAAAAACAGGTCTTCATTAGAAAACTAATTGCTTATCAAAACCTGACAGGTTTCAGAAACCTGTCAGGTTTTTTTACTTTTTTTAAGGTGCTGGATTCGGAATTAATTCCTGAATTTTTTCTATTTCAGCTACCATTTCGGCTGATAAAACAGTGTCAAAAGCAACAATATTTTCTTGTAATTGCTCCATGTTTGTAGCGCCAATAATCGTTGACGTCACAAATTGTTGACGATGCACAAAAGCAATTGCCATTTGGGTTAACGTTAAACCATTGGATTCAGCTAATTCTTTATATAATTTGGTAGCTTTAAAACAATTATCATTGGTATATCGGGTGAAATTTCTAAACAAATCCAATCTCGAATTTTTTTCGATTCCATTCAAATGTTTTCCTGTTAAAAACCCAAAACCTAACGGAGAATAAGCTAACAAACCTACATTTTCACGCATACCAATTTCTGACAATCCCACTTCATACAATCTATTCAATAACGAAAATGGGTTTTGAATCGTAGAAATTCTAGGTAAACCGTGTTTTTCACTTTCCATTAAAAAACGCATTACGCCCCACGGATTTTCATTTGAAAGTCCAATATGTTTGATTTTTCCTTCTTTAATTAATCCGTCGTAAACTGTTAATACATCAAAAATATTGTCTTGCCATTTTGGGTCTAATTCCTGAACACCACGTTTTTGAAACATATTCATCACACGTTCTGGCCAATGCATTTGATATAAATCAATGTAATCGGTTTGCAAATTTTTTAAACTTAACTCTACCGCTTCGTGAATACTTTTCTTAGAAAAATCTAACGGCTGACGAATGTATTCCATACCTCGATTTGGTCCCGCAATTTTAGTTGCTATAACTAATTTTTCTCGTTCCGATGCACCAATTTTTTGAATCCAAGTTCCGATGTGACGTTCTGTACTTCCAAAAATTTGAGCGTTGCCACCAATTGGGTACATTTCAGCCGTATCAATAAAATTGATTCCCTTTTCGATTGCATAATCCAATTGACTGTGTGCTTCACTTTCGATATTTTGATTCCCAAAAGTCATGGTTCCTAAACAGATTTTACTGACTTTTAGTTCGGTATTGGGTAGTGTTGTGTAGTTCATTGTGGAATTTGAAAATTTAAAGTTCAAAGTTACAAAGTTTAGTCCAAAGAAAAAGGCTTGAATCTTCAACTCAAGCCTTTTTTATCAATCTTTTATGAAATGTTATAGGTCATTCAACATTTTAGAAATTTCATCTAACTTAGGCGTTAAGATAATTTCGATTCTTCTGTTTTTTGCTTTTCCCTCAGCAGATTCATTACTCATTAAAGGAGCATATTCACCACGACCTGCAGCTGTTAAGTTTTCTTTTTTAATTTTTGCATTTGCCGATAAAATATTTACAATCGCAGTAGCACGTTTTGTAGATAAATCCCAGTTATTTTCAACGCCACCACCGATTGTTCCAGTGATTTTGTCATTATCGGTATGCCCTTCAATTAAAACAGAAATGTCTGGATTATCTCCTAAAACTTTCCCAACTAAATCCACCGCTTTTTTTCCTTCAGCACCAACCGTCCAACTTCCCGATTCGAAAAGTAATTTGTTCTCCATAGAAACATATACTTTTCCGTCTTTTTCAGTTACAGTTAAACCTTTACCTTCAAACGCTTTTAACGATTTAGACAACGTTTCTTTCAATTTTTTCATAGCTGCTTCTTTATCAGCCATCATTTTTTCTAATTCCGCTAAACGAGTAGAAGAAGCTTCTAAATCTTTTTTCAATTTATTCAATCGATCTTGTTCAGCAGCTAACGCTTTTTGTTTAGCTTCTAACTCAGCCAGCAATTGTCTGTTTTTATTAATGTTTGCCTCTAAAGCATCGTTACTATCTTTTTCAAGTGCCGCATAAGATGCTTTTAAATTGTCTAAATTCTTTTTTGTAGCAGCATAATCGGCCGCCAATTTATCGCGTTCCGCTTTTGTTTTGTCTAATTCTGATTGTAATTTATTTTTATCGGTTTCTAACTGATTTTTATCGGTTTTTAAGGTCGTGTTCTCATCAGATAAAGCATTGTGCTCTTTCTTTAAATCGGCATATTTGTTTTCTAAATCTTGATAGATTTTTTTAGAAACACACGAAGTAGTTAAACTTAAAACTACACAGGCTAGGGCAATTTTTCTTATCATTTTGTTTTTTGTTTTTATAATTGATTTTCAGGTTTCAAGTTTCAGGTTTTGACGTTGATTTTTGAAATTGAAATTGATATTGAACTTGTTTTTTATTTTATTTCTACTAAAACCGGACAATGGTCAGAGTGTTTGGCTTCGGGCAAAATCAAAGCTCTTTGAATTTTATCTTTCAAAGTTTCGGCTGCTAAACAATAATCGATTCTCCATCCTTTATTATTATTTCGAGCATTGGCTCTATAACTCCACCAACTGTAATTGTGTGGCTCTTTGTTTAAATGACGAAACGTATCTATAAAACCGCTTTTCATAAAACCATCTAACCATGCGCGTTCTTCGGGTAAAAATCCAGAAACTTTAGCATTTCGAATTGGATCATGAATATCAATAGCCTCGTGACAAATATTATAATCACCACAAATTACCAAGTTTGGCACTTCTTTCTTTAACTCATCAATATACAAATGAAATTCTGCCATGTATTGAAACTTATAATCTAACCTATCAATATTTGTACCAGAAGGTAAATATAGGCTCATTACCGAAAGTTCATCAAAATCGACACGTAAATTTCTTCCTTCAAAATCCATATGAGAAATTCCAGTTCCAAAAACCACCTTTTTAGGTTCGATTTTAGATAAAACCGCCACCCCACTATATCCTTTTTTTTCGGCTGGAAAATAATATTGGTACGGATAACCTGCAGCTTCAATTTCTAATTTTGGAATTTGATCTTCGGTAGCTTTAATTTCTTGAAGACAAATGACATCGGGATTTGCTTGTTGCAACCATTCTAAAAAACCTTTGGTAATGGCGGCACGAATTCCGTTTACGTTGTATGATATGATTTTCATGTACTACTGTAGCTTTTGACCAAATATAAGAAAAAGGTTTTTAAAAATAAAGATTAGAAATAAGTGATTTTATAATCTACTAAAAATCAAGTTACTAAAAATATAACAAAATTGCATTTTTTATTACAAGATGAAAAACATTGAAAATTCAGCAAATTTCTTATCTTTGTTTCTTGCTCAAAAAACAAATAATAAATGGGTTTAGTTACTGCTAAAGAAGTTGCAAAGGCGATTAACGTTGATAAATACGGAATTTTCGGTACTTTTTCTGGCTGGCTATTAATGAAAGTGCTTAAAATTTCTGCACTTAATAAATTGTATGACCGACATAAACATTTAAAAGATGTGGAGTTTTTGAATGCAATTTTAGATGATTTGCAGATTAAGTTTGAAATTCCAGAAGAAGATTTAAAGCGATTACCAAAAGATGGCGCTTATATTACCATATCTAATCATCCGCTTGGAGGCGTTGATGGTATTTTACTATTGAAATTAATGCTAGAAAAAGAGCCTAATTTTCGAATTATAGCTAATTTTTTATTGCATCGTATTGCGCCTTTAAAACCATTTATAATGCCTGTGAATCCTTTTGAAAATCACAAAGATGTGAAATCAAGTGTGATTGGCATTAAAGAAACTTTACGTCATTTAAGCGACGGAAAACCTTTAGGAATGTTTCCTGCGGGAGAAGTTTCTACCTATAAAGACGGCAAATTAGTAGTTGACAAACCTTGGGAAGAAGGTGCTATTAAAGTAATTAGAAAAGCACAAGTTCCTGTTATACCTATTTATTTTCATGCTAAGAACAGTAGATTATTTTACTTCTTATCGAAAATTAATGACACTTTAAGAACCGCAAAATTACCAAGTGAACTTCACACTCAAAAAGACCGAGTAATTAAAGTTCGTATTGGAAAACCAATTTCGGTTGCTGAACAAAATGAATATCAAGACATTGAAGCTTATGGTGAGTTTTTAAGAAAAAAAACATACATGCTTTCCAATGCCTTTGAAGAAGAAAGTAAAATTAATTTACCAAAATTAAGCTTACCAAAATCGCCTAAACAAATTGCAAAGCCAGCGAATCATGAACAGATTTTAGAAGAAATGGCTTTTCTGAAAAAAGGCGATTATCGTTTATTGCAAAGTAAAAACTACGAAGTTTTCTTTGTAACGGCTGATAAAATTCCGAACATCTTACATGAAATAGGTCGTTTACGTGAAATTACATTTAGAGAAGTAGGCGAAGGCACTAACGAATCATTAGATTTAGATCCATACGATAAATATTATCATCACATGTTTTTATGGGATGAAGATGCGCAATGCATTGCTGGAGCTTACCGTATGGGATTAGGTTCACATATTTATCCAAAACACGGAATTGATGGTTTCTATTTACATGAATTATTCCGTTTTGAACCAGAGTTATATGATATGATGAGTAAATCTATCGAAATGGGTAGAGCGTTCATTATTAAAGAATACCAACAAAAACCAATGCCTTTGTTCTTGTTGTGGAAAGGAATCGTGCACACGACTTTACATTATCCAGAACATAAATACTTGATAGGTGGCGTGAGTATTAGTAATCAGTTTTCTGAGTTTTCTAAATCGTTAATGATTGAGTTCATGAAGTCGCATTATTACGACCCGTATATTGCGCAATATGTACATCCGAAGAAAGAATTTAAAGTAAAACTGAAAGACGCTGATAAAGATTTTGTTTTTAACGAAACTGAATCAGATTTGAATAAATTTGATAAGATAATCGACGAATTAGAACCAGGAACTTTGCGTTTACCGGTTTTAATTAAGAAATACATCAAACAAAACGCAAGAGTGGTTGCATTTAATGTAGATCCTCTATTTAATAATGCTGTTGATGGTTTAATGTATA
>JBILST010000041.1:0-13033 GCA_044371865.1 Flavobacterium sp. | reverse complement strand
ATTGGAAATAAAAGATAAAGGCTAATCAATTGATTAGCCTTTTGTTATTTTTTTCACTTCAACAACTGTTGTATTTGCAATAATATCACCTAATCGTTGATTTTTACTTGAGTTCTTTATGGTTAAAATCCCGATAATTCCAAAAGGAAACATATCTACAGGATCAAATAAATGTCTTTTAATAGATTGACCAAAAGTTAATTCTCCATTATTTGATGTTAGTGATTTAGGCTTCAAATTCATAATCGAATTTCCTAATGTAGCACCAAAAAACACTTCTGTTAATACAATAATTGTAAACCACATAATAAAAGGAATAGTTGCTGCTATTCCAGTAACCGAGACTCCTCCATCATCATTAGATTCTCCAAACGAATAAAGATAGGCAAAGATTAAAGAGTACAAAAGCACGTAATCTATTAACCCTGCAACGAATCTTTTTCCGATATTCTTTTTATTTTCTGATTGATTCATTATTTAAATAATTATTCAACATTCTCAACCTTTTCCTTAAACTTTCCCCAAGCTTCTTTGGTTAAAATAGGTTTCGAAGTTATCTTTTTTCCTTTTAAATAATTCAAAATAGTTTTTGCTCTTGCTTCCGATTCGGGATGTGTGGAAACCCAATAGGTGTATTTGTGTAATTCATTATCTACTGATAATTCGTAAAGAAAATCAGCAAATGGTCTTGGGTCGATATTGGCGTTCAGTAGATATTTTACACTTTCCATATCAGCTTCAGATTCTAAACTTCTGTCGTAAGCTGATGATGAAAGTGTTTTTAAAATTTCACTTAAAACCGCACCATTTGAACCTGTAGTTACAGATAATAAAACCGAAAGACCAATTTCTTTTGACAACTTTTTCATCACATGATTACCTTCAATATGCGCAATTTCGTGACCTAAAACGCCTAATAACGCTTGTTCGTTTTTACAAGCTTTGATTAAACCTGTGTAAACCACTAAATGATTATCGGGCATTGCAAAAGCGTTTACTTCATCTTTGTCAATAATGTGAACTTTTAAGCTATCTCTTTCGATACCGTTTTCTTTGCAAATAGGCAATAACAAAGAATCCAAAGTATTCACAATGGAATCATCAAAAATAACCGTTTCGGTCTCTTCGATTTCATTCCAAATAACTTCGCCAAGTGTTTTTTCAGTTCCTGTTTTAGCTTCTTTGACTTTAAAATGTTTCACAAAATCAATTTGCGACAACAGCATCCAAACACCAAAAAATAGTGCTACAATAACTAATCCCTTACTTAATACCTTCATTTGTTTTGCAAATTAAATTAGTAACATCTCCAAAAAAGAAGAATTCAGTGTGTTGCCCTTTTCTTACTTTAGTTGCGATAATTAAAGTTGAGAAGAACTCAATTAAGTTAAAAATCACTAACGTAATAATGTAAGCAAAATAGTAATTGGTTGCTGTTTCATCATAAAACAAGACAGAAACTGTCCACCAAAAACCTGCACTATTAAAGAAAAATAATCCCAATTGTGAAACCAGCGCTTGTGTACAATGCCATTTCACAAAAGAAGTGCTTTTACGATTTCCTAAATAAAAAAACACGCTTGCCATTAAATTTAAAATAGGCAAAGGCAAACCTCCAATTACAGCTACAAGTGACATCAAATAACTATTTGAAGCTCGTTCTAGCTCTGAATCATGGGGTTGATAATTAAATTTTGCAGTTGTAATCATAGATTTTTTTTAATGTTCCAAATCCAATTGGCAATTACTAAAACGATTAGTACCATAGCAACTTTTCGTTTTCTTAGTATCGTTTCAATTTTTAAATAAGCAGTATAAAACGATTCCTTTTTTTGAATGAAATCATAGCTAATCCAAACGGGAGCGACTAACATAATTAGTCCAACAAGTATGCCAAAAGGATTAATAAAAATAGCTGAAAGAAAATTTCCGTGTGAAAGTTGCATTACAGCACGTGTAGTTCCGCAAGACGGACAAGGAACAGTGGTTACTTTTTTGAACAAGCAAACGGTAAATTCTTGGTTTTGAATTTTGTGTTCGTGATGCAAAGAAAAAAGCAACCAACTATACCCTACAAAACAAGCGAATAAGATAAATAAATAAAGCTTGTTTTTATGCATTATTACATTAATGCTCTATTAAACATTTCCATATTTTTTTCACGAGTTGCACCCATAATTAAGAACCAATCTACAATTTTCCATACGATCAAACCTCCACATGTTAAAAGTTTACCAACTCCCATTCCTGTATCACCAATATAAAAACGATCAACTCCTAATTCACCTAAAAAAATTGATAAAAGCAATGCGGTAGTGGGCTCTTTGAATTGTAAAAATTGTAAACTTGGCCATTTATCATCATCTAATTGTAATAAACGTTCTCTAATTGCATTTAATTGATAACCTTCGAAATATTTGGCATTCGCCATCATGAACATGTCTACTTTTTGTGATTCCATTGTAAAATTGTTTGTTTTAGTTGTCTCCTACTCGTAAGGCTTTTCGGATGCGCCATGAAATGCTAATATAAAAAATATTTTCTGTATTAGTCGACAACAAAGTTAAATGTTACAAAATTATTGATAAATCTTACAAATTTTATCTACAATAACTTGGGCTAATTTCTCGTGACTTTCAAACGTCCAACCTGCGATATGGGGAGTTAACAATACATTTTCAGCTTTTAATAAATATTCAAAAGCAGCAGGCTTTTCACCTTCAAATAAGGTTTCAAAAGATAATTTTTCGTATTCTAAAACATCTAATCCAGCGCCTAAAATTTTACCTGATTTCAATCCTTCAACCAAATCAGTGGTCACGACGGAATTTCCTCTTGCAGTATTTATAAACCAAAATGGCTTTTTGAATTGATTAATAAAATCCGAATTAATCATTTTATCAGTTTCGGGTGTCCAAGGTGTGTGCAAACTCAAAACATCAGCTCTTTCTTGAAGTTCGGATAATGAAACTTGAGTTGCATTTTCATTTCCCATATTCGGTAAAATATCATGACATAAAACGGTTACATCAAATCCACGCAATTTTTTTGCGAATGATTTTCCCATGTTTCCATAACCTATTATTCCAACTGTTTTTCCTTCTAATTCATACCCACGATTAGCTTCTCGCTTCCATTGCCCCGATTTCACTTCGTTATTAGCTTTGTTTAAATTATTGAAAAGTGATAATAACATTCCTATTGCGTGTTCTCCAACTGCATTTGCATTTCCTTCAGGAGCCGCAATTAAATGAATTCCTTTCGCAGTAGCGTAATCGCAATCAATGCTTTCTAAACCAGCCCCAACACGCGCTATAAATTGTAGGTTTATTGCTTTGTCTAAAAAGGTTTTATCAATTTTAAAACGACTTCTAATGACAATTCCGTGGTAGTTTTCAATTTTAGCTTCCACTTCTTGTTTAGAGGAAGTAAAATCAGCTTCGTTATGAAAACCAGCTTTTTGAAGCTGTTCCCAAAGTAAGGGATGATTGCTGTCGATGTACAGTATTTTGATGTGGGCTACATTCATGATTTACAATTGAAGTATAAAAGTACAAGAAATTATGATTCAAAAAAAATGAGGCCATTTCGACCTCATAGTTTTTTAATTCAACCATAATTCTGGATTGAGATAAGTTGTATTTTGTAACACTGCAAATTTCATGGTGGTACTTCCTGAGTTATCAGTGTGAATTGTTCCTAACTTTTGCTTGATAGTTACCTTTTGACCTTTAACCACATTAACTGAAGATAGATTCATGTAAATGGTAATAAAATCTCCATGTCTCACATAGACCGCTTTCCAATTTCTATTGTTTTCATTTACTTGTATTTGAAATACTTCTCCAGCAAAAACAGCTCTTGCAGAAGAACCTTTCTCAGTAGAAATTTCAATACTACTATTGTGAACGGTTAAATTTTTATGAATAGGATGTGGTTGATCGCCATATCTTTGAAAAATATTTCCTTTTTCTACTGGCCATGGCAATTTTCCTTTATTAGCTTTAAAATTATTTGATTCTATTTTCCCCTCAGGAGTTAACATGAATTTGGTTGATTCAGCAGTTCCTGCTTTTGGCGCTGGAGTACCTGCTTTAGCGGCATTTCGTTTATTGGCTGCAGCAATCTCAGCATCAATAATTTGCTTGATTTTTCTTTCTAATTGTTTAGCTTCTTTTTGTTTTTTATCAATTTCAGCTGCTAATTTCTTTTTATCTTTTTGAATAGATTTAACTAAACGTTCTTGTTCTTGCTTTTCTTTCTCTAATTCTTGCTTTTCTTTTTCGGTTTGGGCTAAAACTATTTCTTTTTCTTTTTTACTTTCGCCTAAACGTACTTCTGCTTGAACTAATTTTTGCTGTTTCACTTTTATTTCTTCCCCTTGCATTTTTCTAAAACCAGCATATTGTTTCATGTACTGAATGCGTTTGTATGCCTGAAGAAAATTTTCGGAAGATAAAACAAACATAATGCGACTTTGTTCGTTTCTACTTTTGTATGATTTTACAATCATTTTTTCGTAATCCTCTTTTAAAACTTTTAATTCTCTATTTAACTTGTTCATTTCTAATTGCGTTAAATAAATTTCGTCGCTTAACAAGCGCGTTTGTTTTGCTGTTGTATTCAACAACTTTTGTCTTAATTGAATTAGATTTTTTTGCTGATCTATTTGTTTTAAAACCGATTTTTCTTTCTTTTTTTCAGCTTCTAATCGTGACTTGTTTTCTGAAATTTCTTTCAAAATTTGCGCCTTTCGTTCTTCTAACTTTTGTTGTTCAGAAGGTTGTGCAAAACACATTGAAGTAAAGAAAAAGAATACTATTATTTTAAAAAAATGATTCATGCAAGATAGATTTTTACAAAGGTAGTTTTTTTACGTAAATAAAAAATTAATTGATTTCTATAGCGGTATAACCACTAGGGATTGAAAAAGGATAACTCAATTTTTCATTAAATGTTGTTTGCTTATATTCAATATCAATTGTTACTTTATCTTTTTGTTCCGCTTTTATGTTAATTTCGTTTGGTAAATACATACTGCTATCTTCTTTATAAGATGGATAATAGATTTGTAAACTACGCTTTTTACTTTCTTGATTAATAGTTTCTTTTTTTAATAAGTAATTGGCCCCTTCAAAATAAAACTCTTTAGAAACATCTGAATTATTAGGTAACGACAATTTGAACATTTTCTCCACCACTTCAGAAATCCATTGGTTTTTTGTTAAATCATCAATAGCTTTTCCTAAAAATAAATTTTGCACCTTATTAAAATCTAATTCCGTTCCTAACCAATTGCTTAACAAACTGAAATCTCCTTCAAAATAAGTATTATTTATCTTTTCGTAATAGCTTACTTTTGTTGGAGTTATCATTGCTTTTGCCATTGGAATTCCTAAGAACTTTATGTTTATCCAAATGATTTCATCTTTTTTAATACGAATATCGGCATTCATAGAATGAGATTGCTTAGTGTCTTCGTATTTGGCGTTAGCTCTAATGTTTAATGTTGTAAAATTGTGTTGGTTCTGATAATGACCTTTAATTACTTTGGCTACTTTCGTATTATCATTAGCTGCTGCAGTAGCAACGGCTTGTTTGGATTTACATCCTACCAAAAAAACGATTAAAAAAGCTGATAGTATTGATTTCATTTATTTTTGTAATTGCTTTAATTTATTGGTATACATTTGTTTTGTAGCACTATCATTCAAATTTTCACAACTGATAATTAATTGTTTGTAAAAATTGGCTTCTAATACTTTGTTTTCAATTACAAAATCTAAGCCATTTTCTAAAATGCTTTTAGCTTTCTTGTATTCTTTTAGTTGATTGTATCCTAAACCTGAATAAAAATAAAAATCGGCTTGTGTAGGAAACGATTCTATGTAATCATCAGCTCTTCTTGTAACTAATTGATAATCTTGTTTTTGAATCAAAACTTCTAAATACAGTTCCATTGCATCTACATCCTCTGGATTCTTTTTAAGTCCTTTTTCAAAGTAGAAAGCTGTTTTATCCAAATCGTCCTTTTTCCAGAAAAATTTAGCAAGTTCTTTGGCTACATTGATTTCTCTATCATTATCAAAATAAGGAATAGCTTTATCGATATCTTTTAAATACGATGGATTTTTAACTGCAAAAATTAAAAATTCATTGAAAACACGGTGTTTGATTTTTAAATCAATAAAGTCATTTTCTAAAATTATAAACAATGATTTTGAGGCATTTTCTCCATCATTATTATTCAAATGAAACTTTACTAAACTCACGTGCGCCCAATCAGAATTTGGAATTTCCTTTTCCAATTGTTTAGCAACTTCAAACGCTTTGTCTTCCTGATTGAAACTCGTATATAAAACAATCAAATCGATGTAATTTTGTTCCACTTTTGGATTCTTTTTAATCGCTTCTTCTAATTGCTCTTTTTGCGGTTTTGAATAGATGTTTGATTCTTGAATCTTCAATTTATAGAATTCCATTGTACTAGTCAACTTGGATTTAGACTCCATGTCTTTCAATAAATCCAATGCTTTACCATGTTGGTTGGTATTCATAAAAAGCGACACCAAATCCTCTTTCATGTTGGGATCAAATTCAATTAACTTTTCTACAATGGGAATCGATTTTTGATAATCTTTAGTTTGATAATACACATCATACAATCCGTTCCAATACCAACGTTGTTTGTTGTCTAACTCGATTGCTTTTTTGAAAGCACTTTCGGCATCAACATAATTTTTGAGACTTAAGTAATTCTTCCCTAATTCATATTGAAAAGCTGCGTTTTCGGGCTCTTTTTCAATACATTTTTGAATCGACACAATAGCTTTATCGTAATTTTCGATGCCACGTTGTTTCACGGCTTCGTAAAAATTGTTTTCCAATTGGTCATCCACCAAAGCAATCGCATCGGGATTTTCTTGCGCAAACAAGTGATTCCCAAAACTGAAAAGCAGGAACGCAAATAAAACTATGTTTTGAATTTTATTCATAAGGCTATTTTAGCATTACTTTCTCAAATAATTTACAATATATAAATACAATACTTTAATTAATTATTATGTTCACTTCGTTTACAATATCTGCTTTATTTATTATTAAATCATTATAGCAAACCTTAATTTTGGTTTTTTTCCAAAAAGGGTAAAATAAAAAACCTGTCTCTCCAATATTTTCAAGCTTTGAATCTGGAAATTCTATTTCTGTTATTTCTTTGTAAACAGTATTCCCTTTAATGAATTTTGTTGTTTTAACTTTATTTGTTAATAAATTAAACGCTTGAATTATTCCTTTATACAAATTTTCATAATCTTCACTAAAATGTGAATGATTTATGCCAAATCCAACAATAAACTCTTTTTCATCAACAGACAACCAAAACTCGGTATTTCTGATTCTTAAAAATTCTGTACCAAATTCCTCCTCAACAATAACATTATCCCCAAGTTTATCTGTAAGTAAATTTTTAATTTCTTCAAATTTTTGTCTATTTAATTTCATCCTAAAATCAAGTTTTCTGTAAACTTTAATAAAGCCAAAAAGTCTATTCTAAAACCGAATAATCTCCGATACTAATACTTGTAAAATTACCATCAAAACTCGCGTGATTTCCTATCATTGCATTGTCTAATTTGGCGTTTTTGATATGAGCGTGTGTTTGAATCAAGCTGTTTTTTATAGTCGAATCGATTACGTGACATCCTTTTCCTAATGAAACATTTGGACCCACAGTTGCATTAATCAATACTACATCTTCACCTATGTAACATGGAGGAATTATTGTTGAATTTTCTAATTTTACATCATAATCCACCAAATGTTCGCCATCGTTATGTAAAAACCCTAACATTCTTGTGTTCGTTTCAACAGTAACGTCTTTGTTTCCACAATCCATCCATTCGTCTACTTTTCCTGGAACAAATTTCATGCCTTTTGCCATCATTTGTTTGATACCATCATTTATTTGGTATTCGCCACCATGAATAATGTTGTTATCTAAAACCGATTGCAATTCGTTTTTCAACACGGCAACGTCTTTAAAATAGTAAATTCCAATAACCGCTAAATCAGACACGAATTCTTTTGGTTTCTCCACCAATTCAATAATTTCTCCGTTTGCATTTAAGTTCACAACACCAAAAGCTTCGGGTTGATCTACTTGTTTTACCCAAATAACACTATCAGCTGAAGTATCCAAATCAAAATCCGCACGAATTAACGTATCGGCATAAGCGATAACCGCTGGTCCACTTAAAGAATCCTTAGCACACATAATCGCGTGACCTGTTCCTAAAGCTTCGTTTTGATAATAAATGGTTCCTTTTGCGCCTAATTTCTGAGCAATGGCAATTAAATCATCTTCCACTTTTTTACCAAAACTCTCATGAATAATAAACGCAACTTCGTCTATTTTCTGATTTAAAACGCCAGCAATATCTTCTACTAATCGGTGAACGATTGGTTTTCCAGCTACTGGGATTAATGGTTTTGGAATGGTTAAAGTGTGTGGGCGAAGGCGTGAACCACGACCTGCCATTGGTACGATTATTTTCATGTTAGCCCCCTAACCCCCGAAGGGGGAATTCCTATTAGGGGTCAATAGGATTTTATTAATTAATTCAATTTATATTTAACTATTTACACAATTTTGTCAATTCCCCCTTTGGGGGTTAGGGGGCTTTACTTCACTCCCGTACTACCAAAACCGCCTTCTCCTCTTGAAGTTTCTGATAATTCATTTACTTCAAGCCATTCAGCGCGTTCGTGTTTGGCAATGATTAATTGGGCGATGCGTTCTCCGTTTTCGATTACAAAATCTTCATTGGATAAATTTACTAAAATCACCCCGATTTCTCCACGGTAATCGGCATCAACTGTTCCTGGTGAATTTAAAACGGTGATTCCTTTTTTGGCTGCTAAACCACTTCTTGGTCTAACTTGTGCTTCATAACCAATTGGTAATTCAATAAAAAGTCCGGTTTTTACAATGGTTCTTTCTAATGATTTTAATGTAATAGGTTCTGAGATATTCGCACGTAAATCCATTCCTGCAGAAGCGATGGTTTCATAGTTTGGTAACTCGTGATTTGATTTATTGATGATTTTAATTTGCATTTTTAATTCTATTTTTTTTGGAACACAGATTTTAGAAATTGGAGAAATCCTAACTAAATCTATAATTCAAAGTTATTATTTTCTTCTGATAATCGTTAAAATAGTTTCCTTTTCGTTTCGGTACACAAAGTAAGCAAAAAACAAGATAGCTGCAATTCCGAATATATAGGTTTCTCTAAATATTTCAATATAAAAAGACAATCCTGATAAAACTATTGCCAAACCTAAATAAGTAAAAATCGATTTCTTATCGTACGGAATTGGATATTTTTTTTGTCCCATATAGTACGAAATGAACATCATGGTTCCATAAGCCAAAATAGTGGCAATTGCTGAACCCATATAACTTATGATTGGAATTAAAAGCAAGTTTAAAACTAAAGTTACTATTGCTCCTACTATTGAAATATAAGCACCAATTCGGGTTTTGTCGATTAATTTGTACCAAACCGATAAATTAGTGTAAATCCCTAAAAAGAAATTCGCCAACACAATTAGTGGAACAATATTCATTGCAGACCAATAACTTTGGTTATTCACTAAAATTAATTTTAAAACATCCGCAAAAACAATCACCCCTAAGCAAATAAACGAACCGAAAATAACAAAATATTTAGTAATTGTAGCATAGGTTTGTGGTGCATTTTCATTTTTAGCGTGACTAAAGAAAAACGGTTCAATCCCTAATGTATAAGCTGTGCGGAACAAGACCATAACCATTCCTATTTTATAACAAGCGGAATAGGCTCCAATATCTGCCATGTCAACATTCATCCAATCTAATAAAATTTTATCAAAATGTTCGTTGATGGCAAAGGCAATTCCGGCTACTAAAATAGGTAAGCCGTATTGCATCATTTTTTTCCATAATTCTACATCAAATTGCCATTTGATTTTAAAGTAATCAGGTAAAACAAAAAGCAATGTAAGCAAACTTGCTATCAAATTTGAAACAAAAATATAGCCGATTTGAAAATCTTGATGATAGATAGTTTGAATAAATACATTATCAGTATTGGCAGCCCACTTGGGTAAAAATGCCAAGAAAAAAATGTTAAGTGTTAAATTGATTACAACATTAGAAATTTTAATTACAGCATATTTAATCGGACGACCTTCTGCTCTAATTTTGGAAAATGGAATAATTGCCAACGCATCTAAAGCCAGAATCCATATGGTAAAAACGATGTATTCAACCTTAATTTCTGACCAAAGTGCTAAATTTTTTCTAAACAAAAGAAATAAAACTAAAAATCCAATAGTTGACCAAAACAATGAAATGGTTGCTGTTGAAATTACTTTATTTTTGTGTTCTTCAGTATTGTAAAATCGGAAAAACGCTGTTTCCATTCCGTAAGATAAAACCACATTGAAAAAAACCAAATAAGAAAATATTACAGAAACTTCTCCATATTCATTATTTGGAAGATAGTCAGTATATAATCGAACTAATAGAAAACTCAACATTCTAGGCAAAACTGTTGCTATGCCATAAATCGCGGTTTGTTTAAAAAGACTTTTATAAAGACTCATTTATAATTTTTAGAATAACAAATGTAATTAATTCTTTGGTTTTGCCGAAGGATAAAGTAACATTGGTCTTTCTTTTACTTCTTTAATAGTTTGACGGATTTCTTTGCCGCTTTTTAAAAAAATTAAGATGGCTTCATTTTCAGCCAATGTTAAGGCATTTTTTGGGCTAGTAATTATTTGGGAATCATCCCCTTCAAATTTTTGTTGATTTCCAGACGTTTTAATCATTGCCTGAAAATGCAAATTATCTTGTTTTTCAAAAGACACTTCGTATCCTCTAAAAATTACTTTTTTCAATTCAACGTTTGATGGTAATTCTGATTTTAATTCAAGGTAAAAATTAATTCCACTTCCACCACCTCGCACTCCAGCAACCCACGTTTCATATGAAGCCACAATCGCTGATTCTTTGATTATTTTATCCTGACTAGAACAACTAGTGACTAAAATCAAGAATAGTAACGATACATAGTTTTTCATAATCTCTATTTTAAATATTTCACAAAATGAAATCCTTTGGGCACAAAACCGTGATTCATGTAGAATTTTTGGGCGCCAAAATTGGTCGTATACGCATCTAAAGCAATCATATTACAATCTTCGTCAATTGCTTTTTGATTGAGATAATTCGTCATGATGCTGCCAATTCCTTTGGAACGAAAATCTTCATGTACGACCACATTGTCTAATTCCAAATATTTACCGCACCACAATTTAGTTCCAATCCAAAATCCAGCTAAACCAATTGTTATTCCGTTTTCCACTACAATTAATTGTTTGTAATTATGTGGAATCATTTTGTCTAACAAATCGCCATAAATTTCAAGCGTATAATCGGGATATAATTGTTGGATGATGGATAATTGTTCCACCATTTCAGCTTTTGTTCCTAATTCAATTAACTGTGGCATTTTATTTTTGTAATAGATTTTCGTTGAATAAATTTAAAATTCTTCGGTATTCATCAACCCAAGAATACGTTTTTGTAAATCCGTGGGCTTCTACTGGAAATACGGCTAAATCCCAGTCTTTCTTGCCTAATTCGATAAATCGTTGCGTTAATCGAACAATGTCTTGGAATTGTACGTTGTCGTCTACCATTCCGTGTAACATTAACAATTTGTCTTGTAAATTATTCGCGAAATAAATCGGAGAACTTTTTTTAAACGCTTCAGGATCTGTTTCTGGGAAATTCAAAATGTTTGAGGTGTATCCATGATTATAATGCGCCCAATCGGTAACCGAACGCAAGGCAGCTCCTGCTTTGAATTCGCCTGGTTCTGTTAGCAAAGCCATTAATGTAATGAATCCACCATACGAACCACCGTAAATTCCAACACGATTCGCGTCAATTCCTGCTTTTTCTACTAAATATTTCTTTCCATCCAATTGATCCGATAAATCTTTTCCGCCCATGTGACGGTAGATTCCTGTTCTAAAATCACGACCATAACCATCGCTGGCTCTGTAATCGATATCTAAAACCGTGTAGCCTAAATCGGTAAGTAAATTGTGAAACATGAATTCTCTGTGATACGTGCTCCAATAATTGTGTGCATTTTGCAAATAACCTGCGCCGTGAACAAAAATGACTGCGGCTTTGTTTTTGTTTTCTACTTTTGGTTGATACAAACGAGCATAAACATTGGTTCCGTCTTCAGCTTTGAAGGTGATAACTTCTGGTGTTTTCCAATTGTATTTTTTGAATTCTGGCGTAGTTGAAAACGTAATTTGTTTCAAATCGGAATTCGGCTTGTTAGCTCCAACGTACAATTCCCATGGTTTATTTTTATACGAATAGCGCACCAAAAGTGTTTGTTCGTCAGGAGATAATTCCACTTCGTAATTGCCATCATTCGTTAAAATTCCGGTCATTTTTTTAGACGCGATGTCTAATTTGTAAAAACTTCTGTTCCCTGGATGTGTTGTGGTGGTGGTGATGTAAAACGATTTGGTATCATTCGATAATTGCACATTTCGAACTTCCCAATTGCCTTTTGTTAATGCTTCTTTTTTCTTGGTTTTCAAATTATAAGTGTACAAATGTGAAAAACCAGTAGCTTCCGATTGAAAATAAAAAGTAGCATTATCAATAAAACCTAAAGTTCCGCTGCTGAAACTATAGCCTGGAATTCCAGGTCCGCCAATCCATGCTTCGTCGTGTTGGTGATCTAATTCGGTGATTTTTCCTGAAACTAAATCCAATTGCACCATCCAACGGTGTTTGTTGTCTTGACTTCTAATTTCCAAGACAGCATTTTTTCCGTCTTTGCTATACACTGGACTTTGCATTACTACTGGAATATCATATTCCGATTCGCCTTTTAAATTTTCGTAGTCTTGATAGTATTTTGGTGCTTGTTTGATGCCTGATAAATTAGAA
>JBILST010000234.1:0-3692 GCA_044371865.1 Flavobacterium sp. | reverse complement strand
AGCGCGGTGATTAATGGGATGAACAGGGAGATAAGCTCTTATTTCTTCATAGAAGGTGTTAATAGTATCAATATTGTGCACTATAAGCGGGCTGATAGTGCTTCAGTGGAATTAAAAAATAATTTTTTTAATTCCCTTAAGATATTGGATTAATACTTCAAAAGTACAATCTCCAGCGTTCTCGCTCTTTTATCTTATAATATAACATATTCAATTATCGCATTATAGTTGCAGTTTCTGTCAATAAGCAGAGCAAAACAAAATATGATACTAAAATATTGTGTTTTATTGTGATTAATCAATATGAAAAGTCATTTAAATAATAAAGCAATTGTTTTAGAATATATCATTTATACCGACGATGTGCGTGAAGTTCCAACACAGTTAAAACCTAAGACTTCTACACCGGAAACTTTTAAACTACCCCTTAGTAGTTCATCTATTAACTTTGTTGGTAAGGGACAATAACACAAGAAATAAATTATTAAATCATTTTTACAATGAAAAAAATCTTAATTTTAGTGATGGCTATTACTAGCCTCACAGTCTTCGGACAGGTCGGCATTGATACAACTGAACCTAAAGCTACCTTAGACGTAACAGGAGCTCCTGCTTCTGCAACAACTGCGGATGGTGTAATTATGCCACGAGTAACGGGCGACCAATTAGCAGCAAAGGATGCTGTATATTTAGCAGACCAAACCGGTACACAAGTTTATGTAACCGCAGCAGCAACAACACCTGCTGGTAAAACTATCAATGTAACAGAGTCTGGATATTATTATTTTGATGGTACTGTATGGGTGCGACTTGCTGCTGCTGGATCTGGCAAAAACTACGCTTTCTTGAGATTCTCAGATAACCAAACAGCTGAGAGTCCGAATGATAATTTGGAAAGTATTTATAGAGCGGGTAAGGTAGTTATTGGAAATGTAACTACGAATCCAAACCTCTACTATGGAAGTTCAGGATCGAGCTCTCTGAATGGAAATGCTATGTTGAACATTGTAAAAGACTTCAATTTAGCTTCTGATTATGGCCCAAGTACGATTAATTATGCAGCGCAGCTTATCAATTTTTCAAATGCCCCAGCTGGTACTAATCCTGGCGACTTAAGAGCCTTTATAGCCAGACAATATACTGCACAAACAAGTGATAATATAACTAATGTTTATGGTGGATCTATTAGTACTTCTCATCGAGGTACAGGAACTGTTGGTACATCAAGAGGTATTTTATCTACAGCGTCTAATATTTCTACTGGTACAATTACAAGTGCGTTAGGTATAGTAGGTAGTGCAGATAATAATTCTACGGGTACTATTACTAATGCTACGGCTGTAAGTGCAGCCATAAGAAACAATTCGTCAGGTACTATCACAAACTCTTACGGAGTAAATGTAGCTCCTCAGGCAAATACAGGTACAATTACCAACGGCTATGGTCTTTTTATAAATGATATTCTAGCTACCAATGGCTGGGGTGTTTACCAACAAGGTGCAAATGACAAAAACTACTTTGCAGGGCATACAGCTGTAGGAAATCATGTTAATAATCCAGATGATTTAAGTTTAATACATGGTGTAACAACCCAAGCAAAAAATGTATTGAACATACAAGAAAAAATGAGCGAAGCTTACCCTGCTGGTTATATTTCACGTCGTGGTATATCTAGTACAATGGTTTATGAAGGAACTGGTACTAGTGGAGGTTTTTTTGTAGGGATGGGTAGTGATATGAGAATCGGTGCTGCTTCTACAGCAAATTATACAGGTCAAGTACAAGGCATTACTAATGATTTGGGCCACCTTGGTTCAGGAACTGTTGCAAATTTAAGTGCTTTTTCAGTCGCCGTAAGTAATGGTGTTGGTGCTGGTGCAATTAATAATGCCCATGGTTTAAGGTTTACATCTATTTCAGCAGCAGGCACCACAATAAACAACGTTTATGACGTTTTTGCATCTGGTAATATAAATGGAAATGTTACTAATTCTTATGGTTACTACAAAGTATCTAATGGTGGTTCTGGTGTTATTACAAATGGCTATGGTATTTATTTAGAAAATATCAGAGCTACCAACGGCTGGGGTATCTACCAAGCAGGTACTGATGATAGAAACTACTTGGCAGGAAGAGTAAGTATAGGAACTACAAGTTCTACAAGTCCTTTACAAGTAGCAGGTTTACCGGTACATGCCAATAATGTTGCTGCAATAACAGCAGGTTTAACAGTAGGTGCATTCTATCACGCAGGTGATGGTATTGTACGAGTTGTGTTCTAATTATTACTAATTTGTTTCAAAATTAGACTTAAACACAGAATTTTAAATAGGTAGATAATCCCTAAAGTTTTTTGAACTATTGGGGGTTGCTTTTTAACTTAATTAGCATCAATGAAAAATATAATTAAATTCTTTTTTTTGTTTTTTATTTTGCCAACAGTATTAATGGCACAAAAAAAATCAAATTCAAATTTTGAACCCATTGCTTATATAGAAAAAACCGCCATCTTAAAAGCAGTAGCAGGCTTTGAAAAAAACACTAAAGAGATAGATAGTCTCAAGCAAACCTTTAGTAAAGAAATTGGGGAAAGTGTAAAAAAACTCAATACCAAGATAGAACAGTTGTTATCACCCTATAATTTTAAAAAAGAAGACAACTTAGAAATCATTAAATCGCAATTGAAGCCGAATGACTTAGATAAACTAGAGTTGTATCTAAAAGAAAATGAATTGATAGATAGATCATCGAAAAACTATGACCTCATGATAGAAACCATGTATGAACACAAAGTACAACCTATCCTCAATAGAATAAACCAAATCATTGAAGATTATGCAAAAGCCAAAAATATCAAAGTGGTATTTACTTTAGAAAACATATCACCAGCATTAGCATATATAGATAAAGGTGTCAATATTACAGATGAGATTATCAAAAGGTTGCAATAAATAATCAATTCAAACACCAAAAATAAAACATAGCTAGCATGAAATCATTAGAATCACAAATACCCAAAAAAAATTAACAAAAGTAGGTCAAAAACAAAGAAAACGGAATCATTTATATTAGACATTGCACTGAGCGAAACCAAAAGTTAAAAGAAGTTTACGCGGTTCTAAATTATTAAAATTATAACTTTGTTAAACAAAAATCTGTAGTATACAAATCGGAACATAAAAAAAATGATTACCTGTCTTTATGGGGACTGACGATGGTTAGCTTCATGTTGGGTTAATGCAAAATAAATCAATAATCTTAAAAATTCAATTTACGAAAAAACATTTTTAACTCTTGCTTTACTTTGTTCAACAATAACAACATTAGTTGCAAAAAACATTACACCATCAAAAAATAAGTTTGGAGTCACATTTTCTAGGAATATATCTGGTTCGAATGATGATCTTAATCATGTTGGCGTAGGAGGCGGTTTTTATTTTAGCAGAAAAATTACCAATAGGCTATCTATCTATTCCCAGATTGATGGCTCATGGCGTAATTATGGAGATGTAGCAATAAGTCCAGGCTTAAGCGGAGAATTTACAACTGGCAATCTTGCCGTCTATATTGGCCCAATGTTTGACATTGGAAAGAAGTCGAATTTAAGTTCTGGTTTAGCGCAAAACTATTTATTTAGCTCTGAACTTAAGACTACAACGGGTTCCAAAGACGTAAGTAGTGAAACAACAAAT
>JBILST010000044.1:0-12534 GCA_044371865.1 Flavobacterium sp. | reverse complement strand
TTTTGTTGATAAACGACCTAAGTTATGCCCTTCAGCGTCCACAACAATCCACTGCTTGTCTGCAGTTGCTTTGTTGGCTGATACTGTTTTGTAGCTTAATGTGTTCACAATAATTAATTTAAATTAAACATTCCATTCCCAATAAAGGGAGTGCAAAAGTACAATTATTTATTAGAATTGCAAACCTGATGTGTAAAATATTATTTTTTCTAATTTATTAAACATCATGTCTTTATCAATATTTAAGCTGTAGTAGTTTTTTTTAATTCAATAAATGTACTATTTTTACTTCTTATCTTTAATTTATGAAAGCAAAAGCAACCTTAAAACAAATTGCAAAAGAGTTTGAAGTCTCTATTTCGACTGTATCTAAAGCACTAAGTGATAGTCCTGAAATAAGTGAAGCTACCAAGATTAAAATTCAAGAGTATGCTAAATTGCAAAATTATAAGCCAAATAGTATTGCTAAAAATTTAAAAAATCAACGTACGAATACTATAGGTGTCATTATTCCTAATATTCTTAATCCTTTTTTTGCCAAAGTATTTAGTGGAATTGAAAAGGAAGCTTTGTCAAAAGGGTACAATGTAATTACAGGTATTTCAAATGAATCATTTGAAAAAGAAAAAGAAGTAATGGATATGCTTAACAATGGAACAATTGATGGTTTTATTGTTGCGGTAGCGGAAGAAACCCAAGCTTTAAAAGAGCACCAACATTTTAAAGAAATTATTAATAGCGGTACGCCAATTGTAATGTTTGATCGTGTGGCTGAAACTGTAAATTGTGATAAAGTTATTGTCGATGATTTTGAATCCTCTTTTGATGCTACCAATCATTTGCTTAAATTAGGGAGTAAAAACATAGCATTGCTTTCTACTATTGATAATTTAAGTGTAGGTAAGCTTCGAGTGGATGGTTTTAAAAAAGCTATGGAAAGTTCAAATACACAATGGGATAATAATTTAATCATCATTGAAAATGATATAGAAGTATTTGATACTAAATTGGCTGGATTGTTTAATACAAAAAAAGTAGATGCTGTTTTTGCCTTAGACGAGCATGCCTCTACCATGGCAATGAAACTTGCTATTAAAAAAGGAATCAAAATTCCAGAGGAATTGAATATTATTGGTTTTGCCGATGGTGTTTGGTCAAGACGATTAACACCGAGTTTATCTACGGTAAGCCAACACGCACCCGAAATTGGAGCCAAAGCGGCCGAATTATTAATTCATAAATTGAATTCTAAAGATGAGTTTTACCAACCGCAAACTGTTGTGATTAAAACAGAGTTGCGTCAGAGAGAATCTACTAGGAAGTTGTAATTTTTTAATATTTTGCATATTGAAAATAGTCACGTGGAATTGTAACGGTGCATTTAGAAATAAATTTGAAAGAATTTCAAATTTGAAAGCGGATATATATTATTCAGGAATGTGAAAATCCTGAAGAATCTAAAAATGCAAAATATCAGGAATGGTCAAATAATTATCTTTGGATAGGAGATACAAAAAATAAAGGACTTGGAATTTTTGCTAGACAAGATATTGAAATTAAAAAGTTAGATTGGACTAATAAATATAGAGACCATTCAGTAAAACACTTTTTGCCTTGTGAAATAAATCAATCATTTAACATTCTTGGAGTTTGGACTCATAAAAACAATTCTCAATACTTTGATTATATAGGTCAGTTTTGGAAATACTTGCAAGTAAATAAAGATAGATTTACTGATATTATTTTAGTTGGAGATTTTAATAGCAGTGCAATTTGGCACCATCATGATAAGTGGTGGAATCATTCGGATGTTGTTAATGAATTAATTGAATTAGGGATTGAAAGTTTTTACCATAAGTTAAGTGGAGAATTACAAGGAAATGAAAGTATTCCGACATTGTATTTTCAAAAAAATATAGCGAAGAAGTATCATATTGACTATTTCTTTGGATCTCAAAAGTTTTCAGAAAAATTAATCAATATTAATGTAGGTTCTGCTAAAGATTGGTTAGAATTAAGTGATCATATGCCGATTTTGTGTGAAATTGGAATTTAATGAACATTATCTAATCTTAAAAAATTATTAATTTCTTGGTTGAGTTAATATACTCGTAAATTATAACTGCCTCTTCTTATCATCCTTCCAAGTAATATAACCTAATATCGCATTGAACATATAAAACACATATTTTGCGGTATTGGCAATGTTCATCAGCATTACATTTTGTGTGATTTTGAATAAATTATACACTTGCCAGTTAATCCAATTGTCTGGATACATTCTTCCTATATTAAAGGTGCCACCAAAACTAATTCCAGCCGGAATAGCGATAGCGAAAAATAATTTCCAATCACTGGCTTTGTCTGAAAATGTAATGAAAGCAATGTAATTCAATACGAACGAAAGGATTAACCCAATTGCCATATTTCGAAAAAAGATAACATCAATTGCATTCAAGTATTGTTTTTTTTTCCAAATTCGGAAGGCAAAATAATTTCCAAAAAATGAAATCGGATAGGTTAAAATGGCACCAATATTTCCCAAAAGGTAATCGATACTTCCGCTCAACAGCGTATTGCAAGTGCTGATTAAATTCCCAATATTGTTTTTCTTAGTGACCAATCGAGTGGCCATCATCGATAAACAAGTGTTTAGAATGGAAAAGTAGCCTAAGTAAAACGAGTAATTCTTTCCATCAAAACTAAAATCGTACGTGGTTTTATAATATTCTAAATACACCGAAACGCTCACCACCAAAATCACTCCAATGATATCGAGATATTTACTATTGGTAATACTTTTGATGGTAGCGATGGTGTTCTGCATCTTTATTCTTTTGTAAAGTTGAATTTCGTTCCGCCTTGATTTAATATAAAAGAGTTGTCTCCAAATACCATTTCAATTCCGGCAGCTGCAAAAACGAAAGTTGTTTTTTCTTTAAATGTCAATGGAAAAGCGCCTTGTCCTGTAGCTTGAGCAAATAACTCGCCATTCTTTTCAGAAACGGTAATTTTCAAAGGAATTTCTTTTGAAGCATAAATTCCAGTAAATTTTGCTAATTCTGCTTTATCCATTTTCATGAATTGTGGAAACGGAAATGGCATTTTATAATAGATACTTAGGATTCCAATGATAATATCGTTTTGCACAAAATTATCACCATTGGATATTATAGAAAAGCTCAATTTTTCAGTTGGATAATAACCTAACATCGAACTGAAATTTTCAATTCTTCCGCCATGACCATAAAAACGTCTTTCGCCAAATGGAAACTGAATTAACGCTTTTCCGTAACCTTCTTTAATTTCTTTCATTTGGTCTAAAGAAGTTGGGTTCACTAATTTTCCATCAAAAAGGGCATAAATAAACTTCGTTAAATCGGCTGGAGTTGAAGTAATTCCGCCTGATGAAAACGCAATTGAGTTATGATTTTCATATGATTTTACCCAATTTGTTCCATCAAAGTAATAAGAATAACTTTCTTTGTTTGCTGTATTTGTAGACTCTTCTCTGAAATAAGTTGTAGGAACAAAAACTTTATTAGTAACCGCACCTTTTGCCGTCATTTCCGTTTTATCTTCAAAAGTTCCTAGTTCCGCTTTTTTTACGATGCGATTTAGTAAATTTTCCTCGTATGATTTTTTGGTTAATTTTTCGATAATACAACCTAGAATAAAGAAATTCGAATTGCTGTATTCGTATTTGATTCCGGGCTCAAAATTAGATTTGTACGAAGAAATTACTTTTAAAATATCTTCTTTCGAATGTTTTTTGTCAATTACTTTATGAAAAGTCGAATCCTGATTTACAAAATCTACAATTCCGGTTCTATGATGTAATAAATCGTAAATCGAAATCTTTTCTGCATTTGCCATTTTCGGATAAAAACGATTTAATTTGGTTTGCAAAGTCAATTTTTTCTCTTCGATTAATTGCATAACCATTACAGCAGTGAAAGTTTTAGAAATTGAACCAATTTTATAGCGCGTTAAACGATCAGCTTTGATGTTTTTTTCTACATCAGCATAACCATAGGCTTTATTAAAAACCACATTTTCACCTTCGCGAATGGTTAACGAACCCATGAATTTGTTGTTTTCATACAAATAGTTTAGCAAGCTATCTATTCTTGTAAATTTATCTTGTGCAAAAGTGAAACTCGAAAAAGCTAATACAAAAAGAAGTAATTTTTTCATGATTTATTTTATTGTTTTACTAATTAGTAGTAAAGATATTATTTTGTTACTGATTCTTGATTCTGTTGAATATACGATACGAATATAGTATTGGAATAATTGTAATAACGGCAGTAATTCCCATAAAAGTATAAAATTGAATATTATTTGGCAATACAAATGTCAACGCCATTAATAGTCCGCCCACAAACCATAATTTCCCACCTAATTCATGTGTTTTTTTCCAAACCTCTTCGTTTTCTAATGTCCAAGGAGTTTTGATGCCAATGAAATAATTTGGTTTTATGGTTTTGAAATAATTGCCTAAAAATGCAAAAAGCAAACCAATAATAACAAATACAAATCCAGGATTGCTGTTCTTTTGTTCCACGCTATACAAGATAAAAAGTGCTAAAGCCGACATGAATAGGGTTAGAATCATTCTCATGATATTTAATTTGTTGCCCATATTTTGCAATTTTTGTTTTGGATCAACATATGGAATTATAAGAAAAACAAAATAGTTTATTCCAACCAACAAAAATAGCACCCCAACGAGTTCAGTTTTATCACCATAACGGTCAATTTCTCCTGCGCCATTCCAATGCATAGGTACTTTTTCTGGTAAACGATTCCAAATGTAAATTAGATAAACAAAAGGAATTAAAGCAATTGCTAAAAACGGAATTTCTTTTTTAAACTTCTCCATACTTTATTTTTTTAGGGTAATAATCCATTTTAAAATATCATCAACAATGGTAGTATTTAATGAATAGACCACAAATTGTCCTTTTTTTTCGCTCGTGACTAAATCGGCACGTTTTAAAATATCTAAATGATGCGAAATACTAGGTTTTGAAATATGAAATTGGTCCGCAATATCGCCAGCCGTCATTTCCTGTTTACGCAACAATTCCAGAATATCTCTTCTGGTTTCGTCGTTTAAGGCTTTGAAAATTGCGTTCATATTAATTTATATATTTAGACAAATATCTAAATATTATTTGAAATGGCAAAATGTTTTCAAAAAATAAACCCGATAGGTTTTGAAACGTATCGGGTTTAATATTATAAAAGTGGCTCAATCTCTTAATTTGAAAGCGTTTTAGTTTTGAACTAAGTATTTTTGAAGATAAACTTCACTTTTATTATTTTTAGTAAAAAGTAAGTATTCTAAAGTTTTAAATTTTTCATAGGTTACTTCTATCTCAATTTTATATTCACTCTCATTTAATTCATTTTTTGTCATACTAAAAGTGTTAGTTGTTTTAACATCAGCTTTTAATATTTTTCCATACAGGGAGTAATTTTTATTGACAAGATTTTGAAATTCTTCTTTTGGAATTGATTTATCAATATAATTATGAATTTTAAGAGTGTCTCCGTTCATTAATTCTTTATAAAATTTAGTTGCTAATTCTTCGGCAAACTTAACATCTTCTTTGTCATTGTTTTTCTTAGATATGTTTTCACATGAAGCTAAAATTGCTAAAACTGCTACTAATAAAATTTTCTTCATTTCTAAATATTTGTTTTTTAATTGTTTTTATAAACTGTCAACTGCCAACTGCTACTGTCCACTGACCACTTTCTAATGCGCTTCCAACCAATTTTTACCCAATCCAATTTCCACATCTAACGGAACTGCCATTTTGAAAGCATTTTCCATTTCGTGTTTGATCATCGGTTGAATTTTTTCTAATTCGGAATTGTGCACGTCAAATACTAATTCGTCATGAACTTGTAATAGCATTTTTGACTTCCAGTTTTCATAAGTCAACTTTTTATGAATGTTAATCATCGCAATTTTAATGATATCGGCTGCCGAACCTTGAATTGGAGCGTTCACCGCATTTCGTTCCGCACCGCCACGAACAATTGCGTTGGCTGAGTTGATGTCTTTTAAATAACGCCTTCTTCCTGAAATGGTTTCTACATAACCGTTTTCTCTTGCAAAATCTACTTGCGAAGTCATAAACGATTTTAATTTTGGATATGTTTGATAATATGCTTCAATTAAATCCGCACTTTCTTTGCGAGATAAGTTGGTTTGGTTACTCAATCCAAAAGCCGAAACTCCATAAATAATTCCAAAGTTTACGGTTTTGGCATGGCTTCTTTGTTCTTTTGTTACTTCGTCTAAAGGCACATTGAACACTTTTGCAGCCGTACTTTTGTGAATGTCTTCGTGATTTTGAAATGCTTTTATCATATTTTCTTCGCCACATAATGCAGCAATGATGCGCAATTCAATTTGAGAATAATCGGCAGAAAGTAGCGTGTAATTTTCATCGCGTGCAATGAAGGCTTTTCTTATTAATCGTCCTTTTTCTGTTCGAATTGGAATGTTTTGTAGGTTTGGATTTGTAGAGCTCAAACGACCTGTGGCCGCAACCGTTTGCATATAATCGGTATGCACTCTTCCTGTTTTTTTATCGACTTGATTTGGTAAAGCATCAATATACGTACTTTGCAATTTCACCATTTGTCGCCATTCTAAAATATCGCGCACAATTTGATGTTCGTTTGCCAAATAACTCAACACTTCTTCACCAGTTGCATATTGACCTGTTTTAGTTTTTTTCTGTTTTGCACCACCAATTTTTAGTTTGTCGAATAAAATATCGCCTAACTGTTTTGGAGAAGCCAAATTGAATTTCTCACCAGCAGTTTCATAGATTTGTTGTTCAAATGCATCGATTTCTTTTTGCATGTCAACCGACATACTTTTTAGAAATTCTACATCTAATCGAATTCCTTCTTTTTCCATATCTGCTAAAACAGGAACTAATGGAATTTCGATTTCATCAAACAATTTTTTGGTGCCTACTTTTTCTAAAATCGGTTGGAAATGTTCTTTTAATTGGAAGGTAATATCAGCGTCTTCAGTTGCATATTCTTTGATGTCTTCCAAAGGAATATCGCGCATCGATAATTGATTTTTCCCTTTTTTACCAATTAACGTTTCAATCGATTTTGGTGCATATTTCAAATACGTTTCCGACAACACATCCATATTATGACGCATATCGGGATTAATAAGATAATGCGCAATCATGGTATCAAATAATTTTCCTTTGACTTGAATGTTGTAATTCGAAAGAATTTTCAAATCGTATTTCATGTTCTGACCTATTTTTTCGATGTTTTCATTTTCGAAGAATGGTCGGAATTTTTCAATTAAAGTTTGGGCTTCTTCTTGGTCTTCAGGAAACGGAACATAAAATCCTTTTCCTTTTTCGAATGAGAACGACATACCTACTAACTCGGCATTCAAAGCGTCAATTCCTGTAGTTTCAGTATCAAAACAAACCGAAGTTTGATTTAATAAATTCTGTAACAACAACTTCACGGGCAAATCACCTTGAATAATTTGGTAAAAATGCGTGGTATTTTCTAACGTTGCATAATACGAATGATTCGCTGTTGGTTCATCCGATTCGTCACTAAAACCGAACAAATCAAATTGGTCTTCATTTGATTTTTTTGCTGGAGCTTTTTTAATGGGTTGTGGAATTTCAGAAGTATTTCCGTTGGCATCAATTTCGTCGTATTCTTTCCCAGAACCAAATAATTTATCAAACTGTGCTTTCATTTGACGGAATTCTAATTCCTGAAACAAAGCATCGGTTTTCTCTACATCGGGTTTTGATAATTCATAATCGTCAGCATCAAATGTCACGGGACAATCGAGTAGGATAGTGGCTAATTTTTTGGATAATATTCCTAACTCTTTATTGGCTTCGATTTTATCTTTCATCGCACCTTTTAATTGATGCGTGTTGGCTAATAAATTTTCTAAAGTGCCATATTCGGCTAAGAATTTTTTAGCTGTTTTTTCACCCACACCAGGCAATCCCGGAATATTATCGGCAGAATCGCCCATCATTCCTAAGAAATCAATTACTTGATCTGGACGCTCGATTTCAAATTTTGCTAAGACTTCAGGAATTCCCCAAATCTCAATATCATTCCCCATTCGGGCAGGTTTGTACATGAAAATATTTTCCGAAACTAATTGTGCAAAATCCTTATCTGGGGTTACCATGAACACTTGAAAGTCTTCTTTTTCGGCTTGTTTGGCTAATGTTCCAATTAAATCATCGGCTTCAAAACCTGCTTTTTCAATAATTGGAATATGCATAGCGCGTAATAATTCTTGAATATAAGGAACTGCAATTTTAATCGCTTCTGGCGTTTCGTCACGATGTGCTTTGTATTCCTGATACATTTCAAAACGATAATCGCTTCCGCCTTTATCAAAAGCCACGGCTAAATGGTCAGGTTTTTCACGTTTTATGACATCCATTAAAGAATTCATGAATCCCATAATAGCGGAAGTATCCATTCCTTTCGAATTGATACGAGGATTTTTTATAAAAGCATAATACCCACGAAAAATAAGCGCGTAAGCATCAAGAAGGAAAAGACGTTTTTGTGACATTTTATTATAATTAGATTGTAAAAATAAACAACTAATTTGGGATTTTTTTTAAAAAATACTATTTCATTTTTAAAATTATTATATTTGATGTAAATTAATTTAATCATTATGGAATTTATTGAGATTAATCCTAAAATAATGCTTGGAAAACCTGTAATAATAGGAACAAGAATTACTGTTGAGCATATTATTTCTATGTTGGCTCAAGGGATTTCTATAGATGAAATTCTTCAAGAGTATAAAGGTTTAAAGAAGGAAGAAATTTTAGCTTGCTTACAATATGCTGAAAATATCCTTGAAAAAACGACCACTTTAGATCTAGATAAAATTGCTTCTTAATGCGTTTTTTAGTTGATGAATGTACTGGAACTTCTGTAGCTTCTTGGCTTAGAAATCAGGAGCATGAAGTTTTTTCTGTTTTTGAACAATGGCGGGGTGCTTCAGATGATGCAATTTTAGAAAAGTGTCATCTCGAAAATTATATTCTAATAACCTCGGATAAAGATTTCGGCGAAATGGTTTTTAGAAATCAAAAAGTACATTGCGGAGTTATCTTAGTGCGCTGCTTACCAAATATTTTCACAAAAAGGATTGAAGTGCTTGGAAAACTTATTCAAAATTTCTCCGAAGACTTACAAAATAATTTTATTGTTGTTACTAATGACAAAGTTCGAATTGTAGCTTTGTAAACCAATGTTAAAATATAACTAACAAAAGTAATTGTCAGTTACTTTCTTTGTTAATTTGCAAAAAAAAGAGCTAATGATTCGTTGGATTGTTTTTTTAGTATTTGTTATCATTCTTGAAATCTATGCTTTTCAGGCGTTTAAGACTTTGATTAAATCGAAGTGGTTCTTCATTTTTTATTATGTTACTTCGGCTATAGCGTTAGCTTATATCATTTATCAATTATATCATTTTGATAGAAGTGTAGGGCAAACGCCAAAAACTATGATGACGATGGGATTATTGCTAATGCTCTATGTTCCAAAATTATTATTAACTATTATTTTATTTGGGGAAGATATTATTCGCTTTTTTGTGGGATTATTTTCCTTGGTTAACAGTGATTCGAAAGGATTTTTACCAGAACGAAGACGTTTTGTGAGCCAGATTGCTTTAGGTGTTGCGGCTATTCCGTTTGCTTCTTTCTTATATGGTATTACTGTTGGAAAATACAATTTTAAAGTAATTAAGCAAACGTTGTTTTTTCCAGATTTACCCGATGCTTTCGACGGAACTACGATAACTCATATTTCTGATGTGCACAGTGGTAGTTTTGATGATGCCGAGAAAATTCAATATGCGATTGACTTGATTAACGAGCAAAATTCGGATATGGTTTTGTTTACTGGCGATATTGTGAACACACACGCAACTGAAATGGATCCTTGGATTGATACGTTTAAAGGCATTCATAATCCAAAATTTGGAAAATTCTCCATTTTAGGAAATCATGATTATGGTGAATATTTAGACTGGAACTCACAAGCAGAAAAGAAGGCAAATTTTGAAGGAATAAAAGCGATTCATGATAAAATTGATTTCAAATTATTGTTGAATGAACACGTTAAAATCAAAAAAGACAATCAAGAATTAGCAATTGTAGGAGTTGAAAACTGGGGAAGAAAATTTGGAGAGCGCGGTGATTTGAATCTAGCTTCAAAAGGATTGTCTAAAGAAGATTTCAAAATTGTAATGAGTCACGATCCAAGTCATTGGGACGAGAAAATTCAGCACGATGATAACCATTATCATTTAACGCTTTCGGGGCATACGCACGGATTTCAATTTGGGATAGAAATTCCGGGATGGATCAAATGGAGTCCAGTGCAATATGTCTACAAACAATGGGCTGGATTGTATGAAAATTCAGGAAGATATATTTATGTAAATCGTGGTTTTGGCTTCCATGCTTACCCTGGTAGAGTAGGAATTATGCCCGAAATAACGGTTATTGAACTAAAAAAAGGAGAAAATGTAGCGTAATTCAGTAAAAATGCTACATTTGTATATTATTTTCGCGTGAAAAATAATTTTTTTGATACTAATAAATTCAATTTATGTCAAAATTTGGAGAACTTATCGATGCTCAAGTACCTGTACTTATCGATTTTTTTACAGAGTGGAATGAACCTTCAGTAGCTATGAATGAAGTAATTCGTCATGTTGCGGCTGCACTAGGAGATAAAGCACGTGTAATCAAAATTGATGTGGATAAAAATCAGGAATTAGCTGATGCGCTTCGTATTAAAGGCTTACCTACTTTAATGATTTATAAAGAAGGTCAGATGGTATGGAGACAAAGCGGTGAACTTGATGCCAATACATTAATTTCTTTAGTGCAAGAACAAGCTTAAGGAATTAAATCAAAAACAAACCCCTTATTTTTTAAAATATGTATTGCTTTTGGCAGTGCATATTTCAGACTTTTTTCTGCTTTTAGGCTATCGTGAAACACGATAATGCTCCCTTGTACCGTATTTGAAATTACGTTTTCTAAACATTTTTCTACTGAAATGGTTGAGTCAAAATCATAACTCAATACATCCCACATAATTATTTTGTAGCCTAGTTGTCTAATTTTTTTAGACTGACTTGGTTTAATTTTGCCATAAGGAGGACGAAATAAAAAAAAGTGTTCAGTATTCAGTTTTAAGTGTTCAGTTTCGCACAACTTGAAATTATTGATGTAATTCTCCGTATCAGTTTTCCATCCGTTTAAATGATTGAAAGTGTGGTTTCCTGTTTGATGGCCTTCAGAAAGTATTCTTTTATAAACTTCAGGATGTTTTTGGATATTATCACCAATGCAAAAGAAAGTTGCTTTAATTTCTTCCGATTTTAAAATATCTAAAACCCATTCGGTTACTTCTGGAATGGGTCCGTCATCAAATGTTAAATAGATTTTGTTTTCCAAGTTTGGTATATCCCAAACCAGATTAGCGAAAGCCTTTTTTATCAAACTATTTGTTTTTACCCAATTAAAGTTCATCGTGTAAAATTAGCATAAAAAAAATGTTCCAAACGAAATTTCTTTCACTTGGAACATTTTGTGTTTTAAAATTAGTTATTCCATTTTTCTGCCAAAACGGTCAAACATTTTATTAAAGGTATTAAATTTTGCTTTTTCTTTATTGTAGAATTCTAAATCATCAGCAGCTTCAGCTACTTGTAGCAAGCTTCTGTAATATTCAATATCACTTACAATATCAATAGCGCCAAAGTTTTGCTCACTAGGTTTCCAGCTATTATAAAAAGTAAGATTTTCTTGGTATTTTTTAATTACTTCCGAAATAATTGCTCTTGCTTTTTCTTTTTTGCCTACTTCGTAATATCCAATTACAAATGGTTCTAGCATAGAATAATACTCAAAATATTTAACCGGCATTTTATCCATTGCCAAATCAATTACTTTTTCCGCTTTTTCTAATTTACCTTCTATAATTAAAGTTTCTGCTAAACGCGCTAGATTAGTTCTGTATGTGATGCTGTTTTTTCGAGTTTCAACATCATGATATATAATTGGTTTTCCACTATTACCCCAATCCCATTTCATCACAATATTATACATTTTTTCAGAGTCAATTAACCCCATTTTCATTGGGCTAGGAGATTCTGTAGGAGTTTTAATTGGTACTAATTTGAAACACATTCCATCTAGTTGTAAATAATCTTTCATCCAAATATAGTCATCTTCTCCAAAACTTCCGCCAGTAAAATAAATAGGACGCTTCCAATTATTTTGATTAACAATATCAAGCATCATTAATCTATTTTTGTAAAGTGCCTCATCTTTAATTTCAAATTCTATAGCAGGAACAATTGAGTCATAGAATTTTTCTGAAACTACTTTGTTTTTTATTATTGTTGCTTTATCTATTGGGAAAATTACTTTCTTAGATGGAAAATAA
>JBILST010000258.1:0-3409 GCA_044371865.1 Flavobacterium sp. | reverse complement strand
AATTTAAAACTATTATCTTTTTAAATAAAAAAAAAAAAAAAAAAAACCCCAACACGACTCCATTCAATTACCGAAACATCTGCAACATACCCCTGAATATTAATTTTTTGAATCATAACCTCAGTAATTACAATTGCTGAAACCGTAACAATTAATATCATTGACAAAACTAATGAGATGGCTAAAGAAATAAAATACTGCTTAAAAAAACCGCGAGTAATTGTTATGTGTTCAGACATTTCAAATCCGCCTAGTATTGCATTAATACCGTTTGTCATTAATAATATTGACAAAATAAAACCGGAAGACAACAACCCTTGATGACTGGTTCCCATGATATCTTTTAATATGATTTCGATAGCATCATACGTATTAGGCGGAACTCCTTCTTCAACAAATTTTAAAAAATCGTCTTGGAAATTTTCTAAAGGAATAAATGGAATTAAATTCAAAATAAATAAGGCAAATGGAAATAACGCCATGAAGAAACTAAATGCAATAGCACTCGCTCTATATGAAAAAGCACCTCTAAAAATCCCTAAAACATACATTTCCAAAATATCATATAGAGACATTCCTTCTAAAGATTTTAACTTTATAGCTTTTGCAATGAAAACTAATTGCTTTACAATAGGAATTTTATTGATTTTATTTTCTATTTCTTCCGACATAATTTATATCGCTTTTAAGCTTAAATCCATATTATAAACAGAATGTGTTAGAGCCCCAGAAGAAATGTAATTTACACCACATTCTGCATAATTACGAATCGTTTTTTCATTGATATTTCCTGAAGATTCTGTTAAAGATTGATTTCCAATCATCGCAACAGCTTTCTTGGTTGTTTCATAATCGAAATTATCTAATAGAATTCGGTAAACACCTCCAGCATCTAAAATTTGTTGTACTTCCTCTAAATTTCTAGCTTCAACTATAATTTTTAAATCTTTATTATTATCGATTAAATAGTGTTTTGTTTTAGCAATTGCTTCCGCAATTCCACCAGCAAAATCAATGTGATTATCCTTCAACATAATCATATCGTATAAAGCAAAGCGATGATTTTCTCCACCTCCAATTTTCACCGCCCATTTTTCTATGGCACGAATACCTGGAGTGGTTTTACGAGTATCTAAAATTTTAGTTTGAGTGCCTTCTAATAAATCAACAAACATTTTAGTTTTAGTTGCAATAGCGCTCATTCGTTGCATCGAATTTAACACCAAACGTTCTGCTTTTAAAATAGATTGTGAACTTCCTGAAACATACAAAACAATATCGCCGTGCTTGACTTTTTCACCATCTTGAATTACAACCTCCACAATCATGTTTTTATCCACATAGTTAAAAATCATTTTAGCGAATTCTACTCCAGCAATAATGCCCTCATCTTTCACTAATAACTTAGCTTTTCCTTGCGCCGATGCTGGAATACAAGCTAATGAACTATGGTCGCCCTCACCAACATCTTCTCGAATGGCGTTAGTAATGATTAATTCTAACTCTTTTTGAAATTGCGTTTCTGAAATCATGGTCTGTAAATTGATTTGCTAATGTAAGAAATCCTTTGAAGTTTAAAAAATATTGAGCCTGTAAAAAACAAAAACTCCCAGATAAATCTGAGAGTCTTTTTATAATTGGTCTTAAATTCTAATTAAGATAAAGCTGCTTTAACTTGGTCAGCTGCTTCTTGGAATTGAACAGCAGATAAAATTGGCATACCTGAATTATCAATTAATTCTTTAGCGATTTCTGCGTTTGTTCCTTGTAAACGAACGATGATTGGCACTTTAATGTCATCACCCATGTTTTTATATGCATCTACAACACCTTGAGCTACACGGTCACAACGAACGATTCCTCCAAAAATGTTGATTAAAATTGCTTTAACGTTTGGATCTTTTAAGATAATTCTAAAAGCTAATTCAACACGTTTTGCATCAGCAGTTCCACCTACATCTAAAAAGTTTGCTGGTTCAAAACCTGCGTATTTAATTAAATCCATAGTTGCCATTGCTAAACCAGCACCATTCACCATACATCCTACTGTACCGTCAAGATCAACATAGTTTAATCCAGCTTCTTTAGCTTCAACTTCAATTGGATTTTCTTCTCTAACATCTCTCATTTCAGCATATTTTGCTTGTCTGAATAGAGCGTTATCGTCGATATTTACTTTAGCATCAACTGCTAAAATTTTATTATCAGATGTTTTTAAAACTGGGTTAATTTCAAACATTGATGCATCTGAACCAATGTAAGCATTGTATAAAGCATCAATAAATTTAACCATTTCTTTGAAAGCATTTCCAGAAAGACCTAAATTGAAGGCAATTTTTCTAGCTTGAAAACCTTGTAATCCAATAGCAGGATCAATTTCTTCTGTAAAAATTAAATGAGGAGTGTGCTCTGCCACTTCTTCAATATCCATTCCACCTTCCGTAGAATACATAATCATATTTCTACCAGTAGCTCTATTTAATAAAACTGAAACATAAAATTCAGAAGTTTCGCTTTCACCAGGATAATAAACATCCTCAGCAATTAAAACTTTGTGAACTGTTTTTCCTTCAGGTGGTGTTTGTGGTGTAATTAACTGCATTCCGATGATTTGCTCAGAAATTTCAGTAACTTGATCTAAGTTTTTAGCTAATTTAACTCCTCCACCTTTTCCTCTACCTCCAGCATGGATTTGTGCTTTTACTACGTACCAACTTGTACCTGTTTCAGCAGTCAATTGTTTTGCAGCAGCCACAGCCTCAACTGGATTGTTAGCTACAATTCCGCGTTGAACGCGTACTCCATAACTAGCTAGGATTTCTTTACCCTGATATTCGTGTATGTTCATAATTATTATGCGTTTATCTTGTTTAAAAAAGTGCCACAAAAATAGCAAAGTAATTTTTAATGGACTAACTTTTTTTGTTTTAATTTGGGAATTTGATATACATATTTGTAGTAAAACCAAAACTTAAAAAGCATAAAAATGTTACAAATTAAACATTTTGTTATATTTTGTTAATAATTGTTTTGAAAATTGTAAAAGAAAATAAATAAATTACTTTTGCATTAAATTAATTTACAATGAAACCAGAAGAATTACAACAATTAGCAACAGAATTTGGAAGTCCATTATATGTATATGATGCGGATAAAATAGCCTTTCAATATCAACGTTTACAAAACGCTTTTAACAAAATAGAACGATTTAAAGTGCATTATGCCGTTAAAGCTTTATCGAATGTTTCTATACTGAGCTATTTAAAAAGTTTAGGTGCTGGATTGGATACGGTTTCAATTCAAGAAGTACAATTGGGATTACATGCTGGTATTGAACCAAAAGACATTATTTACACTCCAAATGGTGTTTCAATGGAAGAAATTGAAGAAGTCGCGGCTTTAGGTGTTC
>JBILST010000233.1:0-3714 GCA_044371865.1 Flavobacterium sp. | reverse complement strand
AAATCTATGTAACCATTCACAAAAGAAAATTGATTTATAATCTTCTAAAGAAAAACCACCTTCTTTGTATTGATTTACTTTTTGATATTCTGGAAATTTCTTGTATTCTTCAAAAGCTTCCACCCATTTTTCTTCCGACATAGGAGGGAAGGTGTCGTTGATTAAATGCCAATCAGTCATGGATAAACCTGAGTTGGTTAAACGGGTAATTCCGCCAACAGTAACCATGATAAATAACAAAACACATCCTGAAAGTAGCCAGTAAATAACCGATTTATTTGTTTTCATTTTTTTTGATATTCAAAAAGCGCTTCAAATTTAGTCAATGATTCTTTCAGAAGTGCTTTAACAAATTATAAAATTATACTTTTTTCAATCCTAATTTTTCTGCTCTTTTCAAAACAAACTCTTTTGCAAGTTCGTACTCATTTGGAATTTCTCCTTCTAGAATGGCTTCTTTCACCGCTTCTTTCAAAATTCCAATTTCTCTACAAGGTTTCAAACCAAATAATTCCATGATTTCTTCGCCTGAAATAGGTGGTTGAAACACACGAACGCGGTCTTTTTCTTCGACTTCTACAATTTTTTGTTTAACAATGTCGAAGTTCTTATGGTATTTCTGAAATTTCTTTGGATTTTTTGTGGTGATATCTGCTTTACACAACGTCATTAAACTATCAATGTCTTCGCCAGCATCAAAAACCAAACGACGGACTGCGCTATCGGTAACAATATCTTCTGCAATTACAATTGGGCGCGAACTCATCATCACCATTTTTTGCACGAACTTCATTTTATGATTCAAAGGCATGTGCATACGTTCAAATATTTTTTTGACCATTTTTCCTCCTAAAAATTCATGTCCGTGAAACGTCCAACCTTGTTTTTTGTTGAATCTTTTAGTGGGAGCTTTTCCAATATCATGTAACAAGGCCGACCATCGTAACCAAACATCATCGGTATTCGGACAAATATTATCGACTACTTCTAAGGTGTGATAAAAATTATTTTTGTGCGTATGACCTTCCACTTCTTCTACATTATTCAAAGCAGTCAATTCAGGTAAAATTAGATCTAACAAACCCGTTTGATACAAATGTAAAAATCCGATAGATGGTTTATCCGAAGCTAAAATTTTATGCAGTTCATCTACTATTCGTTCGCCAGAAATAATATTGATTCGGTCTTTGTTTTTTGAAATCGCTTCTAAGGATTCAGCTTCAATTTCAAAATTCAATTGACTAGCAAAACGAATCGCACGCATCATGCGCAACGGATCGTCGGAATAGGTAATGTCGGGATTTAAAGGTGTTTTGATGATTTTTTTTTTCAAATCTTCTACACCATTAAATGGATCAACTAAATCACCAAAGTTTTCAGAATTCAAAGAAAATGCCAAAGCATTTATTGTAAAATCTCTTCGTTCTTGGTCGTCTTTTAAAGTGCCGTTTTCAACTAAAGGATTTCTGCTATCGTGTGTATAGGATTCTTTTCTGGCACCTACAAACTCAATATCCATTTCTTTATAACGTAACATGGCTGTTCCGTAGTTTTTGAAAACTTGTACTTTAGGTTGGTTTGGAAGTAATTCTGACACTTTTAATGCTAATTCTATACCGCTTCCAACAGCAACAATATCAATGTCTTTTTTATGATTTCTATCCAATAAAATATCTCTAACAAATCCGCCAATCACATAGCATTCCAAGTTAAGTTCTTGTGCGGCTTGAGATATGATTTTGAAAATTTTATTTTCTAAATGTTGTTTGTAGGTTATAGCCACTGATTCACAGATTTATTTTATAATTCTTTTGTATTCGAGCGATGTTTTATTGAAATTGACCAAAATAGCAAGTCTATGTCCTGAAACGTGGAGATAATTTAGGCATTGCGAAATATGTTTTTCATCCAACGAGTTAACAGATTTAATTTCAATAATAATTTTGTTTAAAACTACAAAATCAGCATAAAATTTATGGTTTAGAATAACCTCTTTATAATGAACTAAATATTCTTTCTCTCTTTCAAAGAAGAAATTAATTTTGTTTAATTCATATTCAAAAGCATCTTTATAGACTATTTCAGAGAAACCTTTGCCAAGATTTTTATGAACTTCCATCAATGCTCCTATAATTTTATAGGTATCCTCTTCGTACAAATAATTTGACATAAATTTTAATAAAAATCTGTGAATCTGTGGCAAAAAAAAACTACTTGCGAATCACTTTTACTTGGTTATCTAAGCCTAGTTTAATAATAGTAGAAGGATTTTTGCAAACTTTATCGTGGTGCAAATTTACTACATAGTCGACACCTTTTATAATTTCTGGGGTAATTTCTTTGAAAGTTTTTGGTGTAAACATTCCTGATATATTGGCTGAGGTGGAAACCAATGGTTTTTTCATGCGTTCCATTAGTTTAAAGCAAAACGGTTCGGTTACCATTCGAACACCCAATGTATTGTCTTCCGCAATAATGTTTTTAGCAACATTTCTAGGATTATCTAAAATTAAAGTCGTTGGTTTTTCCGATAAATCTAAAATTTGCCACGCCACTTCAGGAATTTCTTTGAAAACGTTGTACATCATTCGTTCTCCATTTAGTAGAACAATCATGCTTTTGGATTCTTCGCGTTGTTTTAAAGCGTAGATTTTTTTGACAGCTTCTTCGTTTGTTGCATCACAACCAATTCCCCAAACGGTATCGGTTGGATAAAGAATGATTCCACCGTTTTTGATGATTTCGTATGCTTTGTGTACTTCGGTGTTCATAAATAATATTTTTACAAAAATACTTTAACTAAATGAATCAACAATGTTAAAATTTATTAATGAATTGTTTTTTATATTTGCAAATTAATTATTATAATTATTTATGCTAAATAATAAATCGATTTTAATTACTGGTGGAACAGGTTCATTAGGTAAAGAGCTTACTAAAACCATTTTAAGTAAATGGCCAAACATAAAAAGATTGGTAATTTATTCAAGAGATGAGCAAAAGCAATTTCAAATGGCGCAAGAATTTCCTGAATCAAAATATCCAGCTATTAGATATTTTATCGGAGACGTAAGGGATTTAGAGCGTTTGAAACGTGCATTTAATGATATTGATTATGTCATCCACGCAGCAGCAATGAAGCACGTGCACATAGCAGAGTACAATCCTGATGAATGCATCAAAACAAATATAGGTGGCGCCGAAAACGTTATTAAAGCTTGTTTTTCAAGCGGTGTATCAAAAGTTGTAGCATTATCAACGGATAAGGCATGCGCACCGATTAATTTATATGGAGCAACTAAGCTGACTTCGGATAAATTATTTATTGCAGCCAATAATATTAAAGGAAAACAAGATATTAAATTTTCGGTAGTACGTTATGGAAATGTAATGGGATCTAATGGTTCGGTGATTCCATTTTTCATGAACAAACGCGAAGAAGGTGTTTTGCCAATTACAGATCCAAAAATGACACGTTTTAATATTTCATTGCAAGGCGGAGTTGACATGGTTTTACATGCTTTAGATTCTGCTTGGGGTGGTGAATTATACGTTCCTAAAATCCCTTCTTATCGCATTTTAGATGTGGCAAAAGCTATAGCACCTAGTTGTGAACATAAAGAAGTAGGTATTCGTCCAGGTGAGAAAATCCATGAAGAAATGATTACTTCATCAGATTCTTTTACCACTTATGATTTAGTAAAATATTATGTT
>JBILST010000310.1:0-2611 GCA_044371865.1 Flavobacterium sp. | reverse complement strand
ATCGCCTCCTTTAATTAATCCATTGTTTAAAAGCGACTCTAATTCATGCAAGAAACTGAAAGTTCTACAATTAGCAATTTCTTTTTTAAATTCTTTAATCCCTTTCATGGTAGCATTTTGAGTACCTAAAACTTTAGTACCAAAATCAACCATTGCGGTAACACAGTATTCCTCAGAAGGAATAATTGTTATTTCACTACCAGTAGCTTCATCTGTAAAAGAAATTACATCTTTAACCACGTATACTTTTCGTTCAGCTTCTAGCTCAACAATTCCTGCTTTTTCAATAGCTTCAACAAAATATTTTGAAGAACCATCCATAATAGGAAGCTCAGACGCATTTAATTCAATAATAACATTATCTAAATCGCAACCTACAAGTGCTGCCAACACGTGCTCTGGTGTTTGAATCATTACGCCTAATTTTTCTAAATTAGTACCTCGTTGCGTATTTACAACATAGTTTGCGTCAGCTTCAATAATTGGTTGTCCTTCTAAATCCACACGTACAAATGTAAATCCATTGTTTACTGGAGCTGGTTTAAAAGTCATTGAAACTTCTTGCCCTGTGTGTAAACCCACACCTTTTAATGATATTTCTGCAGCAATTGTTGTTTGCTTCGCCATGATAAAATTGTATTTAAATTATTTAATTGTGTTTTTTAAGTCTTCTAAATCGGAAACAATTTTTGGTAAATTTCTAAAATGTACGAACGATTTCGCAAAATCACCATAATTAAAAGCGGGACTTCCTTGAACTACTTCCCCGGCTTCTAAATTTTTTCCAATACCTGATTGCGCTTGAATTTTAACCCCATCACCTATTACCAAATGTCCTGCAAAACCAACTTGACCGCCAATTAAGCAGTTTTTTCCAATTTTGGTGGTACCTGCAATTCCTGTTTGTGCTGCAATTACTGTGTTTTCACCAATTTCTACATTATGAGCAACTTGAATGTGATTATCAAGCTTAACTCCTTTTCTAATAATGGTTGAACCTAAAGTAGCTCTGTCAACGGTTGTACAAGCACCAATTTCAACATCATCTTCAATAATTACATTTCCAATTTGTGGAACTTTTACATATGTTCCATCTTCTTGTGGCGCAAAACCAAATCCATCAGAACCAATAATAGTACCTGAATGAATGGTACAATTATTTCCTATTTCTGTCTCTGAATAAACTCTCACACCTGCAAAGAAAACACAGTTATCGCCTATACTCACATTATCACCAATAAAGGTATTAGGATAAATTTTTACATTTTTACCAATAGTTACATTTTTACCTACGTAGCAAAAACTTCCTAAATACAAATCAGGACCATAAGTAACACCATCAGAAATTACTGAAGGTTGTTCAATGCCTGATTTCATCAATTTTACTTGATTATAATATTCTAATAACTTTGAGAATGATTTATAAGCATCCTCAACTTTAATTAAAGTAGTCTTTATTTCTTGCTCTGGCTCAAAAGTATTATTAACAATGGTAATGGTTGCTTGAGTAGAATAAATATAATTCAAATATTTTGGATTAGCCAAAAATGTCAAAGACCCTTCTGTACCTTCCTCTATTTTTGACAATTTAAAAACTTCCGCATCTGGATTACCCACTACTTCTCCTTCTAAAATGCCTGCTATTTGCGCTGCTGTAAACTTCATTTAAATTTTTTATTACTATCAATAATCGATAGATTTCGAAACATAAAACTACTCATTTTCATTCAATACCAAAGCATTGATTCTACTTCATCTTGGCAAAAATATGAAATTAAATTAAAAAGCTATACTTCTAAGACTACTTTTGGAAAACATATAAAATATTTTGTCACTGGTTTTGATAATGCTTTTAAATGCAATTGATCAGATGCTTCTACTACATCTTCAATAGTTTTATCTTTTTTTAGGATGCGAATAGGCTCACTGGACTTACTATAGGCTTGGTTTTTTAACTTGCCTTTGAATACAAAATAATCAGCTTCTTTTTCCGAAATTCCCGCCAGCGAAATATATTTATTTTTAATTGCTAAAAGATTCTCTTTTTTTGGTTTATCATCTGTCATTTGAATCTTTAGTAAATCACGATTCAATATCATTCTACATAAAGATTTTAGCACAAAATCATCATGGAATTGCCACGATTTTATAGCACCCATCACATCATAATCATCTAAATAAGAAAACTTATCTAAAACACTTTTATCAAAATCTGACAAAGAAATTTTGTTTTGCATGAAAAATTGCAACGATTCGCTGCAAGGCAATACAATTCCTTTTTGAGTTAATTCTTTTGCTCTTTTTAGAATTTTGGTTAGGATTAATTCCGCAACCACACTTGTTTTATGTAAATAGGCTTGCCAATACATCAATCTTCGAGCTACCAAAAACTTTTCTACAGAATAAATTCCTTTTTCTTCAATAACCAAATAATCATCCTGCACGTTCATCATTTGAATCAAACGTTCGCTGTTGATATTTCCTTCGGCTACACCACTGTAAAAACTATCTCTTTTTAGATAATCCATTCGATCCATATCTAACTGACTTGAAATCAATTGCAACATGAATTTACGATGGTATTCTCCTTTAAAAACTTGGATGGCAAGTG
>JBILST010000043.1:0-12557 GCA_044371865.1 Flavobacterium sp. | reverse complement strand
CTGGAGTTACACTTAAAAAAGATGCAGCATCATTTAAACCAACTGATGCAGAAACTGTATTAGCTGTTGTAAATGGTGTAGAATAAACCATTTCAATAACATTTGTAGTTTCATACAATCTTAATAAAGTAGATACTGCCGCACCCGCTGTAGAACCAAATCCACCAATTTTAGAATTGTGCCAATTTACAGTTAATACTTGATTAGGAGCAGTACCAGTAACTGAATATCTAATTTCTCCTCCAGTCATATTATTGTCATCCCAAAAAACAGCTATTAAAGGTCTGTAAGTTGCTGCATTAGCTAATGAATTTGTAAATGAACCAGTACCTATAGTATTACCTAATCTAATCCATCCATTAGTATTTACACTAAATGTTGTATAATCAACACCACCAAATTTAAAAGTAAAACCTATTGCAATGGTATTTTGACTACCATCATCACCTGTAGCGGTCGAAGTAGTACCCGTAATTTGGGCATAAGCCTCGGTAGATTCTGCAAAAGCATAAGAACTTACCTGAGCATTTATTTGCCAGCACGTAAAGAGTGCAAATAAAATAAAAGTAATTTTTTTCATTTATTAATAATTTATAGTTAATCAAAACAAATTTAAACAATTAAGTAACATATTTTTAACTAAATATTAATCCTTGTTTCGTTATTCTTTTAATTTCGGTGAAGTGTTTTAAAATATCGACAAAGTGCAATTTTATTTTCAAAATATTATTTTTATAACATTTTAAAAACTAAATGTTACAAAAACAACAATTTGAAGAAACAAAAAAACCTCGATTAAATCGAGGCTTTAAATTGTGGTATTTTATACTATTTATTTAATACTTGGAACCATAAACAGTTCATTTACATCAGCTTGGTAATCTACACCTTCAAATCCAAAACCAAATAAGTTTAAGAAATCTTGCTTATAACCTGCTAAATCACCTAATTCTACTAATGTTTCAGTTGTAGATTCTAACCATAATTTTGCAATGCGTTCTTGAACATCAGCTCTCATTTCCCAATCATCAATACGAATTCTACCTTTTTCATCTGTTGGAACTGCATTACCTGTATACAATCTATCGGCATATAAACGTTGGATTTGTTCGATACAACCTTCATGTATTCCTTCAGCTTTCATTATCTTGTATAACAATGAAATATATAACGGAATTACCGGTATGGCAGAACTTGCCTGAGTTACCAGTGCCTTATTTACAGAAACAAAACCTTTACCATTAATATCTTTTAACTTTTCTGTAATTTCAAAAGCAGTTGCCTCTAAGTGATCTTTAGCTCTTCCGATAGTTCCTTTTCTGTAAACCGCTTCAGTAACTTCTGGTCCTATATAAGAATAAGCAATTGTAGTTGCTCCTTCCGCTAAAACTCCAGCACCTTTTAAAGCATCCATCCACATTGACCAATCTTCACCACCCATTACTACAACTGTATTTGCTATGTCTTCTTCGTTAGCTGGTTCAATTGATATACTTGTTACATTTCCTGTATGAAAATCAACCGTTTTATTAGTAAATGTACTTCCAATAGGTTTTAAGGTAGAACGGTGTAAAACACCAGTTACAGGATGTTGACGGACTGGTGAAGCCAAACTGTAAATAATTAAATCAATCTGACCTAAATCAGCTTTAATCATATCAATTGTTTGTTGTTTTACTTCGTTTGAAAATGCATCTCCATTAATACTTTTTGCATATAACCCAGCTTTTGTAGCTTCTACTTCGAAAGCAGCTGAGTTGTACCAACCTGGAGAAGCTGTTTTTCCTTCTGATGGTGCTTTTTCAAAAAACACGCCAATAGTAGCAGCATCAGAACCAAAAGCACTTGTAATTCTTGAAGCCAAACCAAAACCTGTAGAAGCACCAATTACTAATACTCTTTTAGGTCCGTTGATTTTTCCTTTAGATTTTACATAATCAATTTGATTTTTTACATTTTGTTCACACCCTTTTGGATGAGCTGTCAAACAAATAAATCCTCGCATTCTTGGTTCTATAATCATCTTATTCTATTTTTATGTTGGTTTGTTGTAGTTTAAATTGATAAGCAAAAGTACTTTAAAAAATTAATTCAGCAAAGCTTTTGCATGTTGTAAAGCCGAATCAGTTATATCTTTTCCAGATAGCATTTCGGCAATTTGTTGAATTCTTTCTTCTTGAGTTAACAGATTTAATTCTGAAATTGTAGTTTCTCCTTGATTGCGTTTTGAAACTTTATAATGTGAATTTCCTTTCGCAGCAATTTGTGGTAAATGTGTAATAGCAAACACTTGCATCGTAGCACTCATTTCTTTCATGATTTCACCCATTTTAATGGCTATTTCTCCAGAAACCCCTGTATCAATCTCATCAAAAATAATAGTAGGCAATTTGGAATAATTAGCTAAAATGGCTTTTATCGCCAACATGATACGAGACATTTCTCCACCAGAAGCTACTTTTTTCAACAATCCAAAACTAGTTCCTTTATTGGCCGAAAAGAGTAAAACGACTTCGTCTTTTCCTTTTGGATAATAGGAATCGGCATGATTGATTTCGATTTGAAAATTTGCTTCAACCATTCCTAATTGCGACAAAATTGCTTTAATTTTTTCAATTAAGACAGGAGCAGTTTTTTTCCTGTTTTCAAAAATAGATTTTGCAATTTCATCAACTTTAACTTGTTTTGAATTTAATTCAGCTTCTAATTTATTGATAGCGCCGTCTAAATCATCAACACGAATAACCTTAGCATCTAATTCGTTTTGAATTACAAGCAATTCGGCAATAGTTTGCACTTGGTGCTTTTTCTGTAAATTATAAATGAATTGCAATTTGGTATTCACCAATTCTAATCGTTCAGGATCAGCTAAAATTTTCTCATTGTTTTGTTCACATTCCGAAATTATATCTTCAATTTCAAGTAAACTACTTGTCAAACGTTCTAACAGTTGTGCATTTGAATTAGAAAATACAGCATTTTTTTGCAGTGAAATCTTTATTTCTTTCAAATTCATTAAAGCCCCAACTTGCTCTTCGCTTGCAATAGCTAAAATTCTTTCAAAATTTTCTTTTATGAATTCAACATTACTTAGTTGTTCAAGCTCAAGTTCTAAATCTTCTTGTTGACCATTAATTAAATTAGCCGTTAAAAGTTCATTTAATAAATACGAATTATACTCGTATTCTTTAACCAAAGCTTCTTTTTCAGTAATTAACTGTTTCAATTCTTTTTGAGCAGATTTGAAATCAGTTAACAAATTTTTATATGAATTTACCAAATCTCCATTGTTTGCAACCGCATCTAAAATATCGATTTGGGAATTTTCTTCGGTAAGTTCACGCGTTTGATGTTGGGAATGAATATCTAACAACATTGCACCTAATTCCTGTAATTCCTGAAGATTAACAGGACTATCGTTTACAAAAGCACGCGATTTTCCAGAAGGCAAAATTTCTCTTCTAATAATAGTTTTATCCTCATAATCCATATCATTTTCACTAAAAAAAGACTGAAGATTATAATTAGAAATAGCAAACTGTGCTTCAATAATACATTTTTGCTCCTTATCTTTCAACGAAGTTAAATCGGCTCGATTACCCAAAACCAAACCTAAAGCACCTAAAAGTATCGACTTTCCAGCACCAGTTTCTCCTGTAATAACAGAAAACTGATTGGAAAAATCAGTTTCAAGCGATTCGATTAACGCGTAATTTTTTATAGAAAGAGAAAGTAACATTAATAATATATTTTTTATTAATTATTATTTAATTTCACTCCATTTTTGAGAGTTCAACGGAGAAATTCTATTTAGTGTTTCAACTAATGTTGATACATTAAGACTTGGTCCGCCACTAAATATAGAAACTATTTCATCTACCTTGGCATCAAAAAAAGTTCTGGTTAGCAAGGCATTGGGTCTTGTTTTTTGTATAAGCGCTAATGTAGAAATTGCTTTAATAACACCTTCTTTTCCTTTTTTAACATCACTTTCCATGATATCTAATCCTAAGCGGTGGTATTGATAAAGAGAGGATCTAAAAGGAGTAAAAGTATTCGATAAAATATCGGAAATTAAAAAATTTCTATTGTTGTTATTCCCTTCTGACTGACTCCATCCTTTGTATCCACTGGTTTGAGCAACATTAACAATATTTGAAGCTATTTCAAGATATTGGGTCCCTCCAGATTCTGAAAAACTGTCTAAATCCAAACCTATTATCAAATTTGAATAAAAAGCTAAAACTGAGACTAAATTAGAGTTAAATGAGTTTTGATCATAAATTAAATTTTCAAACTCAATAAATTTAAAAGTAAAATTTTTGTCATTAACATTTAATATTGGAGAGGATAACGAAGCGTTATATACAGGTCTTGAAGATTGTACTTGTAAAGTAGCTTCAAAAACATTTGAACCATATGAATTTACATTAATAAAAAAATTGCAATCAATTTTTTCAACATCTTGATATACTTTAGTAGTCCATTTAGTTGTATTTAAAAATTCTTTTACCTGAGTTTCTAAATTTTTAAATAATTGAGGATTCCCATTTGCTACTTGCTGATAATTCACAGAAACTGTGGCGTTTAGTTCTTGCGAAAAAACATTTACAAAGGCAAACAAGAAAACCATTACCATTACTACTTTACGCATCATAAAATTGAATTACTTTATTTATAATATCTTGAGCTACTTCTTCTTTTGATTTTAGTTCTTTTGGTTCAATACTAAAGTCTTTTGAGATAAAAGTTACTTTATTCGTTGGACTTCCAAAACCAGCCCCACTATCCTTTAAAGAATTTAAAACAATCAAATCTAAGTTTTTTTTCTGAATTTTTTGCTTTGCATGTTCAATTTCATTTTCGGTTTCTAATGCAAAACCAATCAAAAACTGATTTTTCTTTTGTTCACCAAGGGTTGCTAAAATATCTTTTGTTTTTTCTAGTTCAATAGAGAACGTTGCTTCACTCTTTTTTATTTTCTGACTTGCAACATTTTTTGGACGATAATCTGCAACGGCAGCTGCAGCAATAGCAACATCTACACTATAATAATATTCAAGGCAAGCGTCGTACATGTCTTGAGCTGATGTTACGCGTATTAATTTAATTGAAGAATTTTGCACATTTAAATGAGTAGGCCCAGAAATTAAAACAACTTCAGCTCCTTGGTTTGCCGCTTCATTAGCAATATCAAATCCCATTTTACCAGAAGAATGATTTCCAATAAATCGAACTGGATCAATAGCCTCGTAAGTAGGCCCTGCAGTTATTAGAATTTTTTTTCCTTTCAATGGCAATTTATCTAAAATATCATTTTCTATAAAAGTGATAATATTTTCTGGCTCAGCCATTCTTCCTTCTCCAGATAATCCACTGGCTAGTTCTCCGTTTTCAGCTGGAATTATTATATTTCCAAAGGAATTCAATTTTAAAAAACTATCTAAAGTAGATGGATGCTTATACATATCTAAATCCATTGCAGGAGCAAAATAAACTGGACATTTAGCAGAAAGATAGGTTGCAATTAATAAATTATCACAATTACCATTTGCCATTTTAGAAAGTGTATTAGCTGTAGCTGGAGCAACAATCATTAAATCAGCCCATAAGCCTAATTCTACATGATTATTCCATTCTCCTGTTCCCTCCTCTTCGTTATAAAAAGTAGAATACACTGGATTTTTTGAAAGTGTTGCTAAGGTAAGTGGTGTCACAAAATGCAAAGAAGCAGGCGACATTACAACTTGTACTTGTGCACCTGCTTTTATGAATAATCTAACCAAACTGGCTGTTTTATATGCAGCTATACCACCAGAAATACCTAGTAAGATTTTTTTACCGCTTAAAACAGACATGTTGATTTATTTAGAGTCTCTGTAATAAATTTTACCTTCTTCCCACTCTTGTACTGCTAAAGCATGTGGTTTAGGTAATTTTTCATAGAATTTTGAAACTTCAATTTGCTCTTTGTTTTCAAAAACTTCTTCTAAACTATCATTATATGTAGCAAACTCTTCTAATTTTTCAATCAATTCTTTTTTAATTTCAGTATTGATTTGATTAGCGCGTTTAGCCATGATAGTTATCGCTTCATAAATGTTTCCAGTAGGCTCTTCTAATTTACTTTTGTTGTAAGTAATAGTATTTACAGGAGCATTTGTTTTCTTTAAATCCATGATTTACTTGTTATTTAGTATATTTTTGTAATTCTTTTTCCACTTCAGCCAACATTTTATCGGCTTTTTCTTTATATTCCGTTTGACTATTATGTTTCATCAAATTTGCATATGTTGACTTTGCATAAGTTAAACGTTCTTGCTTTTTTGCATCAACACTATTAATTGCTAAATTATAAGCAGAATCTAATCTATAATATAAAGCTTGTTCTTTAAAAGGTGTTCCAGGATAATCTGATAAAAAATTATCAAAAGCCTTTAAAGCACCTTTAAAATCTGAAATTGTATTGTATTGCTTAGCAATTTCGAATGCTTTTTTCTCTAATTTTTCTCTTAATTCTTTTACACAAACATTTGCTTGTGGTAAAAACTGAGATTCAGGATATACATCAATAAAATGTTGCATTTTATCCAAAGCTTTGCTTGTATCTGTTTGATCTAAACTATAACTAGGTGATAATTTATAAAAGCATTCAGCAGCTAAAAAAGCACACTCTTCTCTTTTTTCACTTTTAGGATACGTAGCAACAAAATTTTCTAACTGATATCCAGCTAAATAATATTGATTTGACTTATATAAAGCCATTGAATAAAAATAAAACATTCGCTCAGCACTTGGTTTCCCTTTATAAGCTGGAGCAATTTGTTCATACAATCTAATAGCTTTTATATACTTTCCTGCTTCATACATTTTATTTGCAGCTTCATTTTTAACCGCAACATCATCTGATTTTAAAGCCTTTTGATACTCACTGCAAGAAATCAAAAAAAACGCAATAAAAAGGAAACTAACTACTTTACTCATTTATTTAAATTTAAACTTTCTTAAAATTCAATATTTTTGAAGTCCAAAAAAGCAACTGCAAATTTAGACATTATTTGTTTACTACAAAAATCTTTTTTTAACTTAATTTCTTTGTAAAAAGATATAATCTGTTTGCTAAATCTTCATTAACATTTACTAATGGTAATCGAACTGTATTTTCGCTAAGACCTAAAGTTTTAAACACTTCTTTAATTCCTCCAGGATTTCCTTGTTCAAAAATCATATCAATACTATCGGCTAATAAATAATGTAATTTATAAGCTTCATCCACTTTTCTTTGTAAACCTAAACGCACCATTTCAGAAAATTCCTTTGGAAAACCTTCACCAATAACAGATATTACTCCTGCTCCACCTGCTAAAACCATTGGTAAAGTAATCATGTCATCACCCGAAATCACCAAAAAACCTTCTGGTTTGGTTTGAATTAATTTCATTGCTTGCACAATATCGCCAGCCGCTTCTTTAATTCCTATTACATTTTTAAAATCATTTGCAATACGAATTACGGTCGATGGCAACATATTACTTGCTGTTCTTCCTGGAACATTATATAAAATAACCGGAATTGGAGACGCTTCTGCAACAGCTTTAAAATGCTGATAAATACCTTCTTGTGTTGGTTTATTATAATAAGGAGAAACCGATAAAATAGCCTCAAAATTAGAAAAATCTCTTGTTTTCAATTCTTCCACCACTTTATGAGTATTGTTTCCTCCAACACCTAAAACTAAAGGCAATCTTCCTGCATTAGCTTTTACAATAGTATCAATCACTAATTCTTTTTCATCATTTGATAACGTAGCTGATTCAGCTGTTGTACCTAGAACTACAAGATACTCTACTCCTCCATCGATTACATAGTTAACAATTCTTGTTAATGCCTCAACATCAACTGAAAAATCTTTCTTAAAAGGTGTAACTAAAGCAACACCTGTCCCTATAAATGATTGCATTTTTATATTTTATTTAAAATTTTTAAATACTTAAATAATTCCAAAACAAACTCATCAAAATTTTCAACGAGCGACTTTATAATGAAATGATTTACTCTTTTATCCACTGTTTCAAAGCCAACTTTAAATTTTGCTTTTGACTTAATAGACAAAAGTAACAATGAACTTTTATTTACGTCGTAATAATTTATTAATAAATCAAAAGGAGTTTTAATAAAATCATTCACACCTTCTTTAGAAATTTCCCCTGAAATCGAAACATCTTTCAACGTTAAAAAAGGTTCATTTATTTCTTCCTTTTTCTTTATTTTATCTTTATAAACTAAGAGCGAAATATTACTAATATCAATTCCTTGAGAAACAATTTTATCTAATAATTGCTGAGTTTGACTAAAATACGATTCATCTACTAAAACACCAACCGTAACTACTTTTTCATTTGAAGCCAAAGCATTATGTGTTGCTAACTTTTTAGTAACATTTTTTTTAAGAAAAAAGTTCTTTATAATATTATAAAACATAGTATTTTTACCTATTCGACAAAATTAAAAATTTAAGCTTTTGTTATGCTTGTAAATGTAAAAAAGAATACAATATCTTTTCGGTTTTTTGTTATATTATTAACATTTAACTTAATTATCTCCTGTAAATCAACCTCTTCTTATCAAACTATTAAAATTGAAGGAAAAAAAATAGGTGTCACCGACGGAAAAGGCGAAAACGAAACAATTGCTACCTATGTAAAACCATATAGCGACAACATCAATAAGGATTTAAATAGCGTTTTAGCATATTGTTCTGAAACACAAGACAAAAGCAAAGGAAAATGGCAAACTAATATTGGAAATTTATTAGCTGAAATTACTTTTGAACTTGGAAATCCTCTTTTTCAAAAAAGAGAGCATAAAAACATTGATATTTGTTTACTAAATAATGGTGGAATTAGAGCTATAATTCCAAAAGGAGATGTTACCACTAGAACAGCCTATGAAGTAATGCCTTTTGAAAATAGTCTTGTAATTGTTTGTCTTACTGGAAAAGAAATAAAAACGTTAGCCGAATATTTCATAAAAGAAAAGAAGCCACATCCTTTGTATGGAATGAAAATATACATTGATAAAACAACTTTAACGATTAATAAAATTGAAATTAACAATCAAGCTTTAGTGGAAAATCAAACGTATTATGTTGCCACGTCTGATTATTTAGCGAATGGTGGTGACAATATGACGTTTTTCAAAGAAAGTAAAATCAAATTTGACCTGGAATATAAACTTAGAAATATGCTGATTGATTATTTCAAAAAAGTTGATACGATTCCTAACATTACAACCGAAACAATAATTTTAGAATAACACTTAACTATGAAAAGAAGAGATTTTATCCAAAAAACAGCTGCAAGTTCAGCTTTACTTGGCTTAACTGGAGTGAGTTTAAGTAGTTTTTCTACCCCAAGCGATATTAAAAAAATCACTATTTTGCATACTAATGATGTGCATAGCCATATTGATCCATTTCCTGCAGATCATCCAAAAAATCCAAACTTAGGTGGAGCCGCCAGAAGAGCCGCTATTATTGAAGGCATTCGTAAAGAAGAAAAAAATGTTCTTTTGTTAGATGCAGGTGATATTTTTCAAGGAACACCTTATTTTAACTATTATGGTGGAGAGTTAGAATTCAAGCTAATGAGCATGATGCAATATGATTTAGCTACAATGGGAAATCATGATTTTGACAACGGAATTGATGGTTTTTACGCCCAATTACCTCATGCAAAATTTGATTTCGTATCCGCTAATTATGATTTTAAAAACACCATTTTAAATGACATTGTAAAACCATATAAAATCATTATTAAAGATGGAATTAAAATTGGAGTTTTTGGATTAGGAGTTCAATTAGATGGCCTTGTAGATAAAAAATTGTACAAAGAAACCGTTTACAACAATCCGATTGAAGTAGCACAAGATATGACTCGAATTCTCAAAGAAGAAAAAAAATGTGATTTAGTCATTTGTTTGTCGCATTTGGGATTCAAATACAAAGACGAACCTGAAAAACCAAGTGATATCCTATTAGCACAAAAAACAAAAAATATTGATTTAATAATTGGTGGTCACACACATACTTTTTTAGACAAACCTATAATTGAAAAAAATAGTGACGGAAAAGATGTTTTAATCAATCAAGTAGGATGTTTTGGATTAAATTTAGGAAGGATTGATTTTTATTTATCCAACAATAATGAAGTAATCAACAAAGGAAAAAATATTATTGTTTAAATCAACACTTACTTTTTAAAAGAATAGGTCTTAGTTCTACAAATAAAATAACTCACATAAAAAAAATACGATAATTGCTGGGTAATAATGCTTATTAATTTAAGTGCAATTACATCTTTTGTTGATTTTGAAAAAATAAAAAACAAATCAGAAATAATAAAAAAAACAACCATTAACACCATGTATAATATAGTTTTGTTGTTAAAATTAAATTGAATTAAAAAGGCAAATATTCCCATTACAAATAATAGAATGCCATTAAAAATATAGAAACTAAATTCTAGTTTAGATGATTCATTAATAAAAGACAAAACATTATATAACATGTAAAACAGCAAAATTATTATGATATAAAACGAAAAGTTATTGATCGTATATTTTCGTTTTTTTAAGTAATACAAAAAATCCTGAGCTAAAAAATAAGTTATTATTAAATAAGGAATTCCAAAACAAAATAATCCTGGGTATAAAAAATCAGAAGCACTAATTAATAATAAGATCTCGGCAAAAAAATAGGATAAAATTGAAAATGAAAATAAAAAACTTATTTTTCCTTTTACACTGATATAATAAGAATAATAGACCGAAGGAATAATAATAGGCTTAATCAAAAGCTCTAAATTATCACTTCCAAATAATACTGCCATAACATAGACTAAAATAGCAGCTAAATAAAGAATTAAAGCAGAATGTACTTTACCCATCTATCATGTTTTTAAAATCTGTTTCAGAAATTATTGCAATTTTTAATTGATTCGCTTTTTCTAATTTTGATGGTCCCATATTATCTCCTGCAATTACATAATCGGTTTTAGAAGAAATTGAACTTCCTACTTTTCCGCCATTATCTTCAATCGCCTTTTTGAGTTCATCTCTCGAATAAATCTCAAAAACACCTGAAACCACAAAAGTTTTCCCTTTTAACTTTTCAGAAAGTAAGATATCTTCTACACCTGACTCTAATTGAACACCAAAATTCTTAAGCCTATCAATAATACGAATATTTTCTTGATTTTCAAAGAATTGCACCACACTTTGTGCGATTTTGTCACCAATCTCATCTACCAAAATTAAATCCATGATACTCGCTTGAGCAATAGCATCTATCGATTTATAATGTTTAGCTAGTTTTTTCGCAACCGTTTCACCCACATATCGAATTCCTAAAGCATATAAAACTCGCTCAAAAGGAATTACTTTTGATTTATCAATTCCGTTGATTAAATTCTCAGCTGATTTTTCAGCCATTCGTTCTAACGGAATAATTTGATCTTTTTTCAATTCATACAAATCAGCATAATTCGTTACTAAACCCGCATTGAATAACAAAGCAACTGTTTCTCCTCCTAAACCATCAATATCCATGGCTTTTCTTGTAATGAAATGCTGAACTCTTCCAATAATTTGCGGTGGACAACCATAGAAATTTGGACAAAAATGATTCGCCTCGCCTTCACTTCTAACTAATTCTGTTTGGCATTCTGGGCAATGTGTAATGTATTGTGTTGGTTCGGCTTGATTTCCGCGATTAGCAACCGCAATAATTTTCGGAATAATTTCGCCACCTTTTTCTACAAAAACTTCATCTCCAATTCGAATATCTAACTTTTCAATTTGGTCAGCGTTATGCAATGAAGCACGTTTTACAATCGTTCCTGCCAATTGCACAGGTTCTAAATTTGCTACGGGAGTAATAGCACCAGTTCGCCCAACTTGATACGAAATCGAATTTAATTTCGTAGTCACTTGTTCGGCTTTAAACTTATACGCCATCGCCCAACGTGGTGATTTTGCGGTGTAACCTAATTCCTCTTGATGTTGCAAATTATTGACTTTAATTACGACACCATCTGTCTCATAAGGCAAATCGTGACGGTGTTTGTCCCAATAATTGATGTATTCGAAAACTTCGATTAAATTTTTAGCTAATTTAGATTGCGATGGCACTTTAAACCCCCAATCTCTAGCTTTTTGCAAGCCTTCATATTGCGTTTTAAATGGCAAATTATTACCAATTACAAAGTACAACAAACAATCTAATGGTCGTTTTGCAACTTCTGCACTGTCTTGTAATTTTAAACTTCCTGATGCAGTATTTCTTGGATTTGAATAAGGAGTTTCGCCAATCTCGATTAATTCTTGATTCATTTTTTCAAATCCGGCAAACGGAAGAATGATTTCTCCACGAATATCAAACTTCTCCGGAAAATCACCTTTTAAATGAATGGGAACTGCTTTAATAGTTTTGATATTATTAGTTACATCATCGCCTTGAAAACCATCGCCACGCGTTATTGCTCGAACTAAACGACCTT
>JBILST010000232.1:0-3727 GCA_044371865.1 Flavobacterium sp. | reverse complement strand
GCTTGTTCTGTTGCTCCAGATGATGCTATTTTGGTAGAAAAAATGCGCAAATTCGGAGAATTAATCGGAATGGCTTTCCAAATTAAAGACGATTTATTTGATTACACCGATGACGCCATTGGAAAACCAACCGGAATTGATATTAAAGAGCAAAAAATGACATTGCCTTTGATTTATGCTTTGAATAATTGTTCTTCAAAAGAAAAAAGTTGGGTAATCAATTCCGTAAAAAATCACAACAAAGACAAAAAGCGTGTCAAAGAAGTTATTCAATTTGTAAAAGACAAAAACGGCTTAACTTACGCTGAAGAAAAAATGGTACAATTTCAACAAGAAGCACTTTCGTTATTGCAAGATTTTCCAACCTCTACTTACAAAGATTCCCTTATTTTAATGGTAAATTACGTTATTGAACGTAAAAAATAAGCCAATGAGCCAATTAGTCAATGTGCCTTTTTATAGATATTCATACATTGACATATTGAAAATTGACACATTTTTTTAAAATCATGCAACCATTTTAAATTCAATCTCGTCTATGTTTATAGAAGAGTATTTTACTGAACACTAAAAACTGAACACTGAACACTTTTTTATGAAAGTAATTCAATTACATCAAGAAGAAAAGCAACTCATTATGTTGGCTGTCGAAAATAATCGACAAGCGCAACAGCAGATTTATGCCAAGTTTTCTTCCAAAATGTTAAGTGTGTGTCGCCAATATATAAAAGATATTCACCACGCAGAAGATGTCATGATTACCGGATTTATGAAAGTGTTTACGAATTTAAAAAATTTTGAACACAAAGGCAGTTTTGAAGGTTGGATTCGCCGAATTATGATTTATGAATGTATTGACTTTCTTCGGGTTAAAAAGAATAATTTCAATCACCAAGATATTGATGATGTTTCGGTAAGTGAGAATGAATCGGTTTATGAAATGGAAGATTTTTCGGTAGATGACATTCAAAATATGATTGACAATTTGCCCGATGGTTATAAAATGGTGTTCAACTTATATGCAATAGAAGGGTATAAACATCAGGAAATAGCCGAAATGCTCAAAATAAGTGAAGGAACATCAAAATCGCAATTATCACACGCACGAAAGTTATTGCAACAACAAATTACAGAATTAAAAAAGAAACTCAATGGCACAACATAATTTAGATAATCAAATCAAAGAAAAGCTAAATAGTAGAGATATTCAGCCATCTGCTCAAGCATGGGATAGATTGGATGCGATGTTAACTATTTCAGAAGAAAAAAAACCAAAAAAAGGGTATGGTTGGTTTTTCGTGGCAGCTTCTACAATACTTTTTTTCGGACTGGGTTTTTTTATTTTCAGTTCAAAAGAAACGCAAGAAATTAACAACATAACACCCATTGTAACAACTATCAACGAAAATATTGATTCACCTGAACCAAGTGAAATAAATGAAATTTCAGTTAAAAAAGAGCAACCCGTTTTAGTTCAGAATGAAGTAAATGATTCAAAAAAACAATCAAGATTTATAAAATCTGTTGAAAACAATCAATTGATTAAGGAAAAAAATATAATTCAAGAAAACCTAACATCCATCTCCCAACACCCAACAACCAACACCTACAAATACCTTTCTCCAGACGATTTGTTAGCTGAAGTTCAAACAGGTGAAAAAGTAATTCCGTCAGATAAAAAAACCATTTCTAAGCCTAGAATAAAAGTAGATGCTAATTCGTTACTAACAACCGTTGAGAAAGAATTAGACAATACTTACAGAGAAACAACTTTAGATAAAATAAACAGAAAATTTCAAGATGCTAAATCAGCTATTGTGAATAGAAATTACGAATAAATAAAATCATCATTAATCAAAAATCAAACAGTTATGCAAAAAATTATTTTATACACCATTGTTATTGTGTTTAGTTTTCTAACGAAAGCAGTTGCGCAAGAGGATAAAAAAGAGAAAACAATTAAAAAAGAGTTTAAATTTGAGAAACAAATCGAAAACATTTCAATTTCAATGGAATTTCTTTTAGCTAAAGAGAAAAATGAACTTAAAGTAAAAATTGATTCGTTGGAAACTGCTTTCCAGCAAAATAAAATTTCAGCCGAAGAATTAAAAGAGTTAAAATTAAAAGAAGCTGAAAAATCTGCGAATCGCATTGAACTTGGAATGGAACGTTTTAACACAAAGCTTGATAGTTTAATACAAAACAAAGTAGAAACAGGAAGTAAAGAAGTTACATTCAAGAGTGACACAATTAATGGGGAAAGAGTTTTTACATATTATAAAGGAACAAACACAACTCATTATGATATTCCTGCTTTAAAAATTTACATGTCTGATGAAGAAAAAACGGTACGAAAATCAAAAAGAACAACCTCGCAATTTGTTTTTGCATTTGGTTTAAATAATGTGGTTACAGATGGAGAAAATTTAGAAGATTCAGATTACAGAGTTTGGGGTTCTCATTTCTATGAGTTGGGAGTTACATATAATTCTAGAATTTTCAAAAACAACAATTTACTTCATGCAAAATACGGACTTTCGTTAATGTATAACAATCTTCGTCCAACGGATAACCGCTATTTTGTGAAAAACGGTGAACAAACAGATTTAGTAACTTCTAGTGTGAATTTAGATGAATCTCGTTTTAGAAATGTGTATTTAACTGCTCCTTTGCATTTAGAATTTGACTTTACACCTAAGAAAATTTCTAAAGACGGAAATAAAACTTCTTTTAGTTCTCATGAATCTGTTCGTTTAGGAATTGGTGGTTATGCAGGTGTTCGTATTAAATCAAAACAAATTTTAAAATACGAAGCAGACGATATTAAAGTTAAAGAAAAACAAAAAGGCGATTTCAATGTTTCTGATTTTAATTATGGGCTAAGTGCTTATATTGGGTATCGTTCTACTAGCTTATATGTTAAATATGACTTAAATCCAATGTTCAAGAACAATAATATAGATCAAAACAACGTTTCATTAGGATTGCGCTTTGATTTTAATTAAAAATTAGGGGTTAGTTTAAGTTCTCTGTTTAAAAAAGCACTTCAGCCATATGGAGTGCTTTTTTTATTTTCATGTAAGGTTTTCAAAACCTTGTAGGTATAATATTCAAAAACTTTGTAACTTGCCACTCCTAAATTGTTAGTTTGATCTCAAAAGACACCATAGAAAAAGTATTTGAAACCGCCCGTGTTGAGGAGGTAATTGGTGATTTTGTCCAACTCAAACGTGCTGGAAGTAATTTGAAAGGGTTGTCTCCGTTTGTGAACGAGAAATCGCCATCTTTTATGGTTTCGCCTGTGAAGCAAATTTGGAAAGATTTTTCCTCTGGAAAAGGAGGGAATGCCGTAACTTTCTTAATGGAACACGAACATTTTACGTATCCAGAAGCTATCAAATATTTAGCCGTAAAATACAATATTGAAATTGAGGAAACGGTGCAATCTGATGAAGATGTAGCACAAGCCAATGAAAAGGAAAGTATGTATTTGGTTTCTGAATTCGCGCAAAAATATTTTCATCATACTTTATTAGAAACCGAAGAAGGAAAGGCTATTGGATTATCCTATTTTAAAGAACGTGGATTCACTTCCGATACAATTAAGAAATTCGGTTTAGGATATTCGCCAGAAACTTGGGATGCTTTTACCAAAGAAGCACTCGGAAAAGGTTATAAATTAGACTATTTAGACAAAACCGGACTTTCTATTGTAAAAGAAGATAAA
>JBILST010000231.1:0-3730 GCA_044371865.1 Flavobacterium sp. | reverse complement strand
CCAATTTTTATCTTTTCTATCATTTTAGAAAATTAAAGATTGATAAATAATTTGTCTTTTTCTCTCCTCTTTTTTCTATCTTCTTAACCATATTTTGTCAATAACTTCTCTGTTTCTGGCTTCCAATATTTGGAGATAAATGCTATATTGCACAAAATCCAAATTCTGTCTATGTTAGAGCAAAATCAATATACCGAAGACAATATACGTTCCCTCGATTGGAAAGAACACATTCGTATGCGTCCCGGTATGTATATCGGAAAACTAGGTGATGGTTCTTCGCCCGATGATGGTATTTATATTTTATTAAAAGAAGTATTGGATAACTGTATCGATGAATTTGTCATGGGCGCAGGAAAAACCATTGAAGTTACAATCAAAGATAAACTCGTTACGGTGCGCGATTATGGTCGAGGTATTCCGTTAGGAAAAGTAGTTGATGTAGTTTCCAAAATGAATACGGGTGGAAAATACGATTCCAAAGCCTTCAAAAAATCAGTAGGTTTAAATGGTGTCGGAACCAAAGCCGTAAATGCACTTTCGAATTATTTTCGAGTAGAATCGGTGCGTGATAACCAACAAAAAGCAGCGGAATTCTCTGCCGGAAATCTAACCTTAGAAGAAGACGTTCAAGAAACAACCAAGCGTAAAGGAACCAAAGTTTCGTTTATTGCCGATGAAGCGATTTTCAAGAACTACAAATACCGAAATGAGTACATCATCAAGATGCTCAAAAATTACTGTTATCTAAATACGGGATTGACCATTTATTACAATGGCGAAAAGTATTTTTCAGATAACGGTTTAAAAGATTTATTGCAAGAAGCCATTCACGAAGACGATATGGTGTATCCAACAATTCATTTGTTAGGCGACGATATCGAAGTAGCGATTACACACAGTAAATCACAATATTCAGAAGAATACCATTCGTTTGTCAACGGACAAAATACGACACAAGGAGGGACGCATTTAGGTGCGTTTCGTGAAGCAATTGTAAAAACCATCAAAGAGTTTTACAACAAACCTTTTGAAGCTTCCGATATTCGTAAATCCATAGTTTCGGCTATTGCTGTTAAAGTTGAAGAACCTGTTTTCGAATCGCAAACTAAAACCAAATTAGGTTCTACCGATATTGGTCCGAATGGTCCTTCGGTGCGTTCGTTTGTAAATGATTTCATCAAAACTAAGTTAGATAATTTTTTACATAAAAATCCAGAAGTTGCTGATGCGTTATTGCGTAAGATTTTACAAGCCGAGCGCGAACGTAAGGAATTGTCAGGTATCCGAAAGCTAGCCAAAGACCGAGCTAAAAAAGCCAGTTTACACAATAAAAAATTACGCGATTGTCGTGTGCATTTAACCGATGCCAAAAACCCAAGAAGTTTAGAAAGTACGCTTTTTATTACTGAGGGAGATTCGGCTTCGGGTTCCATTACTAAAAGTCGTGATGTGAATACACAAGCGGTGTTCAGTTTACGTGGTAAGCCTTTGAACTCGTATGGAATGACCAAGAAAATCGTATACGAAAACGAAGAATTCAATTTATTACAAGCCGCATTAAACATCGAGGAAGACATGGGCGATTTACGTTACAACAATATCGTAATTGCAACCGATGCCGATGTCGATGGTATGCACATTCGTTTGTTGTTGATTACGTTTTTCTTGCAGTTTTTCCCTGAGTTGATTAAAGACGGACATTTGTATATTTTACAAACGCCATTGTTCCGTGTGCGAAATAAAAAAGAAACGATTTATTGCTACAGCGAAGAAGAACGAGTAAACGCGATTGAAAAGCTAAAACCAAAACCAGAAATCACCCGATTCAAAGGATTAGGAGAAATTTCGCCAGATGAGTTCAAGCACTTCATTGGGCAAGACATTCGATTAGATCCTGTCATGTTAGATAAAGCCACTTCAATTGAAACCTTGTTAGAGTTCTACATGGGTAAAAATACCCCAGACCGACAAGAGTTCATTATCAATAATTTGAAAGTGGAGTTGGATGTGGTGGAGAAGTGATGGTAGCACAAAGTTTCTCAAAGTTTAACACAAAGTCACACCAAGATATATTAAACATTGTGATAGAAAAAGATATGACTGAAGAAAATGAAATTAGCCGAATCATTTTGGATTGTGCCTACAAAGTTCATACAAAGTTAGGTTCAGGATTGTTGGAAAAAGTGTATAGAGAATGTTTAGCCTATGAATTAACGAAGTGCGGATTAGAAGTTAAACAAGAGAAAGCATTTCCAGTTGTTTATGAAGATATTAAAATGGATTGTGGTTACAGGGTTGATATAATTGTAAATAATAAAGTTATTGTTGAATTGAAAGTAGTTGAAGAGTTTACATTAGAGCATACAGCGCAATGTTTAACTTATATGAGACTTTCGGAATGTAGATTAGGTTTACTTTTAAATTTTTATAAAAAATCATTAAAAGACGGAATTAAAAGATTAATATTATAACATTGTGAAACTTAGTGAAAAACTTTGAGTAACATAGTGCTACAAAAATATGAAAGACGAAGAAGAAGATAACATCATTCCAAACGAAGACGAAAATTTCGATAATCAAGACCAATCCACTAACGAGGAAGGTTTTGACGATATTCGTGTTTCTACAGGACATCATTTTTACGAAAACAACGAAAACCCAGAAGACACCATTACCAAAGTTACAGGAATGTACAAAGATTGGTTTTTGGACTACGCTTCGTATGTAATTCTAGAACGTGCAGTTCCTGCGATTGAAGACGGTTTTAAACCGGTGCAACGTCGTATTATGCACTCCATGAAAGAGTTAGATGATGGACGTTACAATAAAGTAGCGAACATCGTTGGTCATACCATGCAATATCATCCTCATGGAGATGCGAGTATTGGTGATGCCATGGTGCAAATTGGTCAAAAAGACCTAATCATCGACATGCAAGGAAACTGGGGAAATATCTTAACAGGAGATAGTGCTGCTGCTTCCCGATACATTGAAGCCCGAATTTCAAAATTTGGTCACGATGTATTGTATTCGCCAAAAATCACCGAATGGGGAATGTCCTATGATGGTCGTCGTGCGGAACCAATTAATCTTCCAGTAAAGTTTCCTTTGCTGTTGGCACAAGGTGCCGAAGGTATTGCCGTAGGTTTATCGACAAAAGTGTTACCGCACAACTTTAACGAATTAATTGATTCGTCTATCAAAATATTAAAAGGGAAACCTTTTACCTTATTTCCCGATTTTCCAACCGCAGGTATTGCGGATGTTTCCAATTATAATGATGGATTACGCGGTGGTCGTGTGCGTGTGCGTGCAAAAATTGGTCAATTAGACAAACAAACGTTGGTGATAACCCAAATTCCATTTTCAACCAATACATCAACCTTGATTGATAGTATTTTGAAAGCCAACGAAAAAGGGAAAATCAAAATCAAGAAAATCGAAGACAACACGGCTGCTGAGGTTGAAATTTTAATTCATCTTCCGCCGGGTGTTTCTCCAGATAAAACAATTGACGCCTTGTATGCGTTTACCGCTTGTGAAACTTCGGTAGCGCCTTTAGGTTGTGTAATTGAAAATCATAAGCCTTTGTTTATCGGTGTTTCAGATATGTTGAAAATTTCGACCAATAGAACGGTTGATTTGCTTAAACGCGAACTGGAAATTCAGTTAGACGAATTAGAAAATAAATGGCATTTTTCTACGTTAGAAAAGATTTTCATTCGAG
>JBILST010000230.1:0-3736 GCA_044371865.1 Flavobacterium sp. | reverse complement strand
AACGCCACCGTACAAAGTACTGTTCAAAGGCTTTGAAGTAATCGAACACGTTCCTGAAATACAACCAATGTAATAGTAATAGGCGTAACCAGAAATTAATCCGATTCCAACTCCAATAGCAGTAATGATGATTTCTTTTTTTTTCATTTTGTTTTAAAAAACAAAGTTACAATTCGTACGAAAGCAAATTGGTAACAAAAGTTACTTAAAACTGAAAATAAATAAAAGGTTGTGCTCCTGCTGAAGCCGTAGCATAAACAACCCAATAAATCAATCCTAATAGAATAGCTTTCACTAATAATGGAATTGAACTAAACGCTTTTTGCATAAAAGCAATTCCTTTTACAGGAATAAAATGCCAAATTACTCCAATTGCAATCAATAAAAAGACATTTTTATACCCTAAAATAATGGTTTGCCATTGATTTAAATCGAAAGTTAATTTGCCAATATTCTGAATGACTTGGAAGGCTGTTGTAAAGTCTTTCGCTCTAAAAAACAACCAACAAAACACGACAAAGTGGAAGGTTAAAATAACTTGTATAGTTCTAACAAAAACATTTTTTGGTAACTTAATAAACTGACCAAAAAATTTCTCTACTACTAAAGCCAATCCGTGTAAAACGCCCCAGACAACGAATTTCCATGAAGCGCCGTGCCATAATCCGCCTAGTAACATGGTCATGAACAAATTGAAATACGTTCTAATTTTTCCTTTACGGTTTCCGCCTAAGGTAATGTATAAATAATCACGTAACCATGTAGAAAGCGAAATGTGCCATCTTCTCCAAAATTCAGTGATAGAACCTGATTGGTATGGCGTTCTAAAGTTATCAGGCAACCAGAATCCCATTAATAAAGCCAATCCGATAGCAATATCTGAATAACCAGAAAAGTCGCAATAAATTTGAATGGCATAACCATAAGACGCCATTAAATTTTCAAATGCGCTATAACTATTTGGTGCATCAAAAACACGGTCAACGAAATTACTTGAGATATAATCTGAAATGACTGCTTTTTTGATTAATCCGCCAATTATCAAGAATAAAGCGCGATTGAAATCATCTTTCGTTAACTTTAACTTCTCATAAATTTGAGGAATGAAATCACTTGCTCTTACAATTGGCCCAGCTACTAATTGTGGAAAAAACGAAACGAAAAATAAGAAATCCATGAAGTTTTTCGTAGGTTCTAATTCTCTTCGGTAAACATCGATGGTGTAACTTAAGGTTTGAAACGTATAGAATGAAATTCCAACAGGTAGAATAATATCTTCAAATTGCATAGTTCCATCGAAAAGTGAATTATAATTATCAATGAAGAAATTGGTGTATTTAAAATAGGCCAACATCCCAAGGTTAATCAATAAACTCAATATCATATAAAATTTACGATAGCTTTGTTTGGCTTCTTCATAAATTAATCGTGATAAGACATAATCAACAACAGATGAAAAAATCAATAATCCAAAATAGATTCCACTTGATTTATAATAGAAAAACAAAGAAAACAATACCACATAAGTAATGCGGAAAGAATGTGTTTTTCTTGATAAAATATAAATCACATAAAAGATTAAAAAGAATCCTAAAAAAACCGCACTATTAAATAAAAGTGGCTGTTTTGGATTGAATAAAAACCAATTTTTAATGGTTTCTAAATCGATATTCCCTACATTTTCAAGAAACCAATTTTGTATGCTAAAAAGTGCCTTCACTATTGTTTTGTCGATTTAAATAATTCGTATGATTGTAAAAAAGCTTCAAAAAACAATTCGCCTTGTTTTTCATATCCTGCTTTTGAATAGTGTACCTTGTCTCTTGCCATGTAACCTTTTGCTGCATTTCGTTTGATAGATTTGTTTCCACCAAAAACTTGAAGTAAATTCCAAACGCCATAATTCTTTACATGAGCATTATCTTCGATAAAGTCAGCATATTTTTCAATAAACGTGTTTTTATATTTTCTGTGTAAAACAGAAGGTGGCGAAGTCATTACTAAAACACAAGCTTGCGGATTTTTTACTTTAATTCCTTGAATCATTTGATCCAAATGAGCAAAATATTGCTCGCCCGATTGTTTATCGAAACTCTCATTGGTACCCAACGAAATAATTACTAAATCTGGATTTAATACTGGTAATTGCTCATTGAACAATCTAAATTTATTGTAATCAGAAGCTTTCGCACCATTAACGCCAATACTGTGATAGATGACACCCGAATTATCATTTTCCAAAACCAATCCGTTTAACGCAAAATCATCAATTTCCTGATTAGGAACAATAGCAATTTTATCTAAAGGTGTTTCCGAAGTATAATCGTTTGAAAATAATGAAGGTTGTAATTCTATAGGAATGTATTCTTTTTTAGTGGTAGTTTTAGATTGTGTTCCTTTCGTTGGAATAATTAAAACTTTTCCATCGCGAATCATATCACTTTTTAAACCGTTTGCTTTTTTCAAAGCTTTTAAAGAAACATTGTATTTATCGGCAATTCCGCCTAAAACTTCACCTGGCTTGACTTTATGCGTGATTTTTTTAGGTACTTTTCGTTCAATAACAATACTTTTATTTGAAACCGAAACATCAAACAAATTGACATTTTGAGGCGTAATCACTTTCAATTTTGTGAAATTATATTGTGCATCTTTAACATTCAATTGTATCGCAAAATCTTTTGAAGTTGTTTCCATAGAAAAACCACTCAAGCCAACTGGACGATTAGCATCGGCATATAAATTTCTAAAACTTTGAAAATTTCCTGAAGCAGAATAGCGAATTGGCGAACTGTTATTTGTCTTAGCAACACTGTATGGAAAAGTAAATCCAAAGCCAGCATTTCCATACACTTTTTGGAATTGAGTTCTAATTTTAGCCGTAAATAAATCTGCTTGAATGTGTGAATCGCCAATATGAACAATATTAATCTTACCCGATTTACTTTGTTCTAATTGATACATTTTTTCATAAAACGCCAAAAGCGCATTCGGATTGTGAATGTCGTTTCCAGTGAAAGTAACTTCAATAGAATCAATGATTGGAATATCAACTTCAACTGAATCTATCGGAACCAATAAAGTATCTTGAGCATATCCAAAAAAAGAAACCCCAAGCAATAACATCAATAATCTACTCTTCATAAACCGAATCTTTATTGATGATTACACTATCTTTTTTGATAGGAGCCACCGGTTTTTTTCGTTTTTTTCTTAATTCTTTATACATCTCATAGCCTTGATTTAATTGGGTGAAAATCAAATTAGCGGCTTGTTTTGCCCCTCTATGATTAAAATGTGTATAATCTTTGTTGGCTCTGGCTGGCTCTTGTTCTACCCATTGAATCATAGAACCATCACCACCCATTAACGTATACATGTTTACAAAACTCGATTCCGATTTAATAGCGTAACGCTTTTGAGCAGTATTTAATGGAACAACAGCAGAATCGGTTTTCATTTCTAAATCGTATTTGGTAGACTTATCAGCAGTTGACACAATCAAAATAGCCACACCTGGAAAACATTCTTTCAAATGCGCTACCACTTTTGTCATTCGTTTTTCGTACCAACCGTAGTTTAATGAACCGTAATTTAAAACGTTAGCGCCGTATTGCAACACGATTAAATCGTAATCTAATTTCGAATGAAATGCACGCATCGTAGCTACATCAAAACTACCAATAGGTAATCCAGAATTTCCTCTATTCGAAAAATTATCCACATGAACACCTTT
>JBILST010000229.1:0-3741 GCA_044371865.1 Flavobacterium sp. | reverse complement strand
TATAATGGGCATGTGCTCTTGTGGTAACCACTCCAGCACCTTGTTTTAAATAAGGTACAATTCTGCTTTCGCCTCTTTTAGTAGTAGAAGGCAAGGCAATAATTGCTTTTCCTCCTTCACTTAATGAAGCTCCACGAATAAAATCCATTTGCCCTCCTACTCCAGAATACATAGTACTACCAATAGAATCTGCACAAACTTGACCGGTTAAATCTACTTCAATAGCCGAATTAATAGCTACCATTCTTGGGTTTCTTCGAATTCTAGCCGTATCATTTACCATAGAAGATTCTTTCATTTCAATAAACGGATTATCATCCACAAAATCATACAAACGTTTCGAACCCATTAAAAATGTCGCCAACGCTCTTCCTCTTAAAGTGCCTTTGTAATTACAATTAATAACATCATTTTCTATTAAATCAATTACTCCATCAGAGAACATCTCCGTGTGTAATCCTAAATCTTTGTGATTGGTTAATTTGCTTAAAGCCGCATTCGGAATCGAACCAATTCCCATTTGAAGTGTACTTTTGTCTTCAATTAATGAAGCAACGTAGGTTCCTATTTTTTCTTCTTCGGCTGTAAAAGGTGTTACTTCGTGAGCAAAAATTGGAACATTAACTTCTACAAGAAAATCAATTTCAGAAACGTGTAGAATTCCATCACCAAAAGTTCTTGGCATATTTGGATTAACTTGTGCGACAACTGTTTTTGCATTTTCAATTGCAGCCACAGAGGCCTCTACAGAAACCCCTAACGAACAATACCCATGACTATCTGGAGGTGAAACATGTATAAAAGCAACATCTAATTTTACAACATTTTTACGAAATAACAATGGTAATTCACTTAAAAAAACGGGTGTATAAGAACCATTTCCTGCTTTTAGTGTATGACGAACATTGGCTCCAATAAAAAAAGAGTTTACATGAAAGCTATCCGCTAATGCAGGATTTGCATAGGGCGCATCACCTTCTGTATGTAAATGACATATTTCTACATCTCTAAGTTCGGAGGCTCTATCTGTTAAAGCCTTTGTTAATATTGTTGGAGTCGCCGCAGCTGCCTGAACATAGACCCTATCACCACTTTTTACTACTTGTACAGCTTCCGCTGCAGTTACATATTTCCCCATACCTAATGAAATTTATAGTGCAAATTTATGTTGTAATTTAATAATAAAATATGACATTTCTCATTTTAAAGTCAGAAGTTAGAAGTTCGAATTTCCATGGAAAAATGTAACATTTAAAATTAAAGTTGTTCTTGAAATTGAAATTGGTCTTGAATTCGTATTTTTGTCGCGAAATTTTGTATTATGATTGTACTTAAAACCCTTGAAGAAATAGAATTGATGCGCGAAAGTGCTTTGATAGTTTCTAAAACCCTTGGAATGATTGCAAAGGAAATCAAACCAGGCGTAACTACTTTACATTTAGATAAACTAGCGGAAGATTTTCTTCGTTCGCACGGAGCAGAACCTGCATTTTTAGGAATGTATGGATTTCCAAACTCGCTTTGTATGAGTCCAAATACACAAGTAGTTCATGGTATTCCAAACAATGTTCCGTTGCAAGATGGCGATATTATTTCGGTAGATTGTGGTGCTTATAAAAATGGTTTTTATGGCGATCATGCCTATACTTTTGAAGTAGGTGAAGTTGCCCCAGAAACAAAAAAATTATTACAAATTACCAAAGAATCTTTATACGTTGGTATTCGTGAAACGAAAGTAGGAAATCGTGTGGAAGATATTGGTCATGCCATTCAGCAATATTGCGAAAGTCATGGTTATGGGGTAGTTCGTGAATTATGTGGACACGGTTTAGGTAGAAAAATGCACGAAGATCCAGAAGTTCCTAACTATGGAAAACGAGGTCGTGGAAAAAAATTGGTTAACGGAATGGTCATCGCAATCGAACCGATGATTAACATGGGAACCAAAAACATCAAACAACATAAAGACGGTTGGACAATTACTACTGCCGACGGAAAACCAAGCGCACATTTTGAACATGATGTTGCGATTGTTGATGGAAAACCTGAATTGTTATCCACTTTTGCCTACATCTACGAAGCCTTAGGAATTGTTAGCAATGAAGAAGATGGATTAAGACAAAAGCCATTAGTATTATAACATAACACATTTAATGTATGAATTGTAAAACTTGCAATAATCCTTATGAAAATGCCGCGCAATATTGTTCAAATTGTGGTGCTAAAATAGTTGATGACAGACTTTCTTTAAAAGGAACATGGGAAGAATTTATTGGCCCATTTTTTAGTTGGGATAATAATTTTTGGAGAACTTTCTTTGGTTTGTTTAAAAATCCCAAAGATGTATTAGAAGCCTATATTTCTGGTGCCAGAAAAAAATATTTCCATCCATTTTCCTATATAATTTTATATGCTACGATAGCTGTTTTTTTCTATAAAGTTTTCCCTATGGAAATCATGATAGACTATTCTGAAGGTTTTACTAAAGGTTATAAATCTACAAGTCCTTCAAGTAATGTTCCTAAAATTGACATGAAAGGCTATACGGAAACACTAATGAGTTATTACAACTTTTTTGTGTTGTTGTTAATCCCAATTTTTGCCTTAACAAGCTATATTATATTTATTAAAAAAGGGCATAATTTCTTTGAACATTTAGTTTTTAATAGTTATTTACAAAGTAATTTAGGATTTATATCTTTAGTCTTACAAGTAATTTTGGTAAATGTTTTACATGTTAGTTTCACAACATATTCTTCAATATACTTATTATTATTTATCATATTTACACTATACGCCTTTAAAAAACTTTATAATCAAAACTTTAAACAAAGCGTAGCTTCAGGAATAAAATACTTATTACTTTTCTTTGGTTTATACATTGGACTAATTATCGCATTTTCTCTTCTATTTGGAATTATATACGCCATAACTTTAATGAAATGAAAAAACTTTTTAAACTTATATTAAACACCATTCCTCGTCCGATATTAATTAGATTAAGCATTGTGGTGCGTCCTATTTTGGCTTTTTTATTAAAAGGAAGTCGTTTTACAGATCCAATTGATGGAAAAAGCTTTCGTATGTTTTTGCCTTATGGCTACGGAACACAAAGAAACAATGTATTATCACCAAGTACACTTTCTTTAGAAAGACACCGCTTATTATGGTTGTATTTACAAAATGAAACTGATTTTTTTACGGCACCAAAGAAAGTATTACACTTTGCGCCAGAACAAGAATTTTACAAGCGTTTCAAGAAACAATCGAATTTAGATTATACGACTACCGATTTGTTTTCGCCTCTAGCCGATGTAAAAGCTGATATTTGTAATTTGCCTTTTGAAGATAATTCGTATGATATCATTTTATGTAATCACGTTTTGGAACATATTCCAGATGACACGAAAGCCATGCAAGAATTATATCGTGTTTTAAAACCGGGCGGAATGGGGATTTTTCAAATCCCTCAAGATTTGTCGCGTGAAGTTACTTTTTCTGACGATTCTATTACCGATGAAAAAGAACGCGCAAAAATCTTCGGACAATACGACCACGTTAGAGTTTACGGAAGAGATTACTTTGACAAACTAAGAAGCATTGGTTTTAAAGTTGAAGAAGTAGATTACACCCAAACAATAACACCTGAATTAGTAGAAAAATATTGTTTAGCAAAAGGAGAAATTATTCCAGTTTGTTATAAATAGTAAAAAAGGCTTTCAGATGAAAGCCTTTTTTACT
>JBILST010000228.1:0-3766 GCA_044371865.1 Flavobacterium sp. | reverse complement strand
TTACAAATCTCGAACCTGTGTCCGCCGTGGCGGATATGAGCCCGACGAGCTGCCTACTGCTCTATCCCGCGATATATGTTTTTAAAACTTTTAATTTATCCAAATCTTGAACCTGTGTCCGCCGTGGCGGATATGAGCCCGACGAGCTGCCTACTGCTCTATCCCGCGATGTACGTTTGTAATTCAATAAATTCTTAGTAGCGGGAACAGGACTCGAACCTGTGACCTTCGGGTTATGAGCCCGACGAGCTGCCTACTGCTCTATCCCGCGATTTGTGAGTGCAAAGGTACACTCTTTATTTAAAATTACAAGACTTTTTTAAAAATAATGTTTTCTTTCTACTATTTCAGGCGTTATCACTACCTTTGTACCCATAAATATATTGAAATGGAGCACAGAGCAGGTTATGTAAATATTATTGATTTGATATTAAGAGGAGAATGTCCAGTGGACATTCGGTTAAAAATGTTACACTTTAAAAATAATTCTCATGCATAAAGCAGGCTATGTCAACATAATTGGTAACCCGAATGTAGGAAAATCAACCCTTATGAATGCGTTTGTAGGCGAGCGTCTTTCTATCATCACATCGAAAGCACAAACTACAAGACACCGTATTCTGGGGATTGTAAATGGCGATGATTTTCAAGTTTTATTTTCAGATACGCCTGGAATTATAAAACCGGCGTATGAATTACAAAATTCAATGATGGATTTTGTAAAATCGGCTTTTGAAGATGCTGATATTTTGGTTTATATGGTGGAAATTGGTGAAAAAGAATTAAAAGACGAAGCGTTTTTTAATAAAATTATCCATTCTAAAATCCCAGTTTTGTTGTTATTGAACAAAATTGACAAATCGAACCAAGAACAATTAGAAGAACAAGTACAAGCTTGGAAAGAAAAAGTGCCAAATGCAGAACTTTTTCCTATTTCAGCTTTAGAGAACTTTAATGTGCAAACCGTTTTTGATCGAATTATCGAATTACTTCCGGTTTCTCCAGCGTTTTACCCAAAAGACGCATTAACTGATAAACCAGAACGTTTCTTTGTAAACGAAACCATTCGTGAAAAAATCTTATTGAATTACGACAAAGAAATTCCGTATGCCGTAGAAATTGAAACGGAAGAATTTATCGAAGACGATAACATTATTAGAATTCGTGCCGTAATTATGGTAGAACGCGATACGCAGAAAGGAATTATCATTGGTCACAAAGGTGCAGCTTTAAAGCGTGTTGGTATTCAAGCAAGAGAAGATTTAGAAAAATTCTTTGGAAAACAAATTCACTTAGCTACTTACGTTAAAGTAAATAAAGATTGGAGAAGTAGTGCTTACCAATTGAAACGTTTTGGGTATAACCAAAAATAAGAAAAAAGAGCAAAGAATAAAGATAAAAGATGCCTGATGAATGTTCATCAGGTTTTTTTATTCCAAAACCTTATACATCAAATCTTCTAATTCGTGCATTTGTGGTACACCGCGTTCTCTGTTTAATCGTGCCATAAAATAGAGCGAAAACCAAAACACTACCATAATTCCCATTATACTGAAATCTAAAACCGTGGATTGTTTTAGCGACCAATGTGTGTAAGCCATCATAGCGAATACTAAAAACAATCCTGCAATGATAAAATGTAGAAACATAAAAAGCGTCCACAACAATTGCTCTGGTCCGAATAAACCTTTTACGGTGGTTTTATCTTCATTAGCTTCTAATTCCAAATGTAAAAATGGCGAATAATATTTTCGTTTTTCTCTACTGAAATAAAAATACAAATGCTCGTCTATGATTTTGATTTGATAATCGGCTTTCAATTCCGTTTTTAGTTGTTTTGCTTTTTCTAAAATTTGCGCAACACTATTTTTTGATTCCACTTCAAATTTTGGTCGTAATGCAATACTTTTTTCAGGTTCCATTTCTTCTGATTTTAAAGCTAATATATACAATTTTAACAAATGTTGAACAAATTTCACACCCTAGCCCAGATTATCTCACATATTAAATATTTTTCATAGGAGTTCGATGAATTTCATTTAAAACGGAAACCCCGCAAATTTTTGACCTATTTTTTCTTTTTATTTGGACAGCGACCCTAGAAGCTGACCGAATAAATTTAGAAAAAAAGAGCTAAAATTGTGGAGTTGTAGTGGATAGCTGGAAAAAGCTCCAAAAAAAATCGTACTTTTGCCGATTCAAAATAAGATTATGAATAATATTGTTGCCATTGTAGGAAGACCAAATGTTGGAAAATCCACATTTTTTAACCGTTTAATTCAGCGAAGAGAAGCAATTGTTGACTCGGTAAGCGGTGTTACGCGTGATAGAAATTATGGAAAAAGTGAGTGGAACGGAAAGGAGTTTTCTGTAATTGATACGGGAGGTTATATCAAAGGTTCGGACGATATTTTTGAGGCTGAAATTCGTCGTCAAGTAGAATTAGCTATTGATGAAGCAGATGCTATTATTTTTGTGGTGGATGTAGAAGAAGGCATTACGCCAATGGATGATGAAGTGGCTAAATTGCTAAGAAAAGTTACAAAACCTGTTTTATTAGTTGTAAATAAGGTTGACAACGCCATGCGTGAAAAAGACGCTATTGAGTTTTATAATTTAGGATTAGGAGAATATTACTCGATTTCGGGAATGAGCGGAAGCGGAACAGGAGAACTTTTAGATAAATTAGTCGAAGTATTACCTGAAATGCCAGAAGTGTCTGAAGAAGTAGAACCTTTACCACGTTTTTGTGTAGTTGGAAGACCGAATGCAGGAAAATCATCGTTCATCAACGCTTTAATTGGCGAAGATAGATTTGTGGTAACCGACATTGCAGGAACTACTCGTGATGCCATTGATACGAAATACAACCGTTTTGGGTTTGAATTCAACTTGGTTGACACAGCCGGAATTAGACGTAAAGCTAAAGTAAAAGAAGATTTAGAGTTTTACTCGGTAATGCGTTCAGTGAGAGCTATTGAACATAGTGATGTTTGTTTGTTAGTTATTGATGCTACTCGTGGATTTGAAGGACAAGACCAAAGTATTTTTTGGTTGGCTGAAAAAAACCGAAAAGGTGTTGTAATTTTAGTAAACAAATGGGATTTGGTGGAAAAAGACACCATGAGTACTCGTGATTACGAACGTAAGATTAGAGAAGAATTACAACCATTTACTGATGTGCCTATTCTTTTTGTTTCAGCTTTAACCAAACAACGTTTATTAAAAGCTTTAGAGACTGCCGTGGAAGTTTTTGAAAACAGAAAACAACGTATTTCAACTTCAAAATTCAATGAGTTGATGTTGCCAATTATTGAAGCAACGCCACCACCCGCTTTGAAAGGAAAATATGTGAAAATTAAATATTGTATGCAGTTGCCAACCCCAACACCTCAATTTGTGTTTTTTGCTAACTTACCGCAATATGTAAAAGATCCCTACAAACGTTTTATTGAAAATAAATTAAGAGAGCAATACAATTTTAGTGGTGTTCCCATAGATATTTATTTCAGACAGAAATAGTTAAAAAACCGAAGTTAACGCTTCGGTTTTTTTTTGTATTTTAGTGCCATAAAATACGTTCTTACAAAATAATAAAGTGTGGATTTTGTCCATATTTGAACCTTTTTAGGTTTTTTTGAAATACTGTAAAGCATTGTAAATATAGGTTTTGTTGCTGATTTTACTACTATCCTTTCGGAATGCTCGTGCCTAACCGCCACGGAAGCAGCAATAGCTACCGCTACGGCTTCCAAGGACAAGAAAA
>JBILST010000227.1:0-3795 GCA_044371865.1 Flavobacterium sp. | reverse complement strand
AACCAGAAGCATTAACCGTTATTCCAGCTGTAGCTGGTGAGAATGTATAAGTAGCTGTAGCGCTGTAATTTGAAATTGTACTCGTACCTGAAGCAGAACATGTAGCTGCAACTGAGTCAATAGTAGGAACTGCTGGTGCAGACAACTGAGCTGCGTTACTAAACGATGCAGAAGCTGCAGAAGTACATCCGCCAATAGTAGCTGTTACAGTATAAGATGTTCCAACTGTCATTCCAGATATTAAACCAGAAGCATTAACCGTTATTCCAGCTGTAGCTGGTGAGAATGTATAAGTAGCTGTAGCGCTGTAATTTGAAATTGTACTCGTACCTGAAGCAGAACATGTAGCTGCAACTGAGTCAATAGTAGGTATTGGAACAGATGAATTCACTGCACAAACTCCATTACATGCTTTAGGTGTACCTCCAGTAGTACTTAATTGCCAAACTAAACTACCATCATTTAACCTTTCAATAGTTCTACCGATTACGCTTGGGCCTTGGGCAGTAGCTCCAAAATTTCCTGCATACTCAATTCCAGAAATATTCCTCGCTTGAGGTAATGTTGTGGTAGATGGAGAACAAACAGATGGAATAGATAAATCATTATCAAAACTACTGGCACATGAAGTACCTGCAGTCAAATCGTTTGCATCATTTTGAGACCAATAAACAGCATCTAATACTACTCCTGTTGGACTAGCTAATAATATATATCCACAACCATTTTCTAAATGCCATCTTGATGTTCCAATATGTCTTGATGTTCCAACCAAAGTAGATAAATTAATATCAACATTTGGAGCATTTGCACCACCTATTACTAAAAATCCAAGAGGAGGAATTACAGTACCAGTTGGTAAAGCAAAAGCTGCTTGATTTGAGGCTGTAGTATTCGAACCAAGAATGTAACAACTTAAATCAACAGCATTACATGGATCAGAATTATACAATTCAATCCATTCATGCCCCGTTGCAACAGTATTGTACATAGACTGTAAAGTTGAATTTGTATTATCTCCACCTAGAGTAGAATAATTACTTCCTGGCATGAACATAATTTCATTAATCAAAACCTGACTAAAAGAACTGCAACTTGAAAATACAATGATTAGAAACAATATTTTTTTTATAAAATTCATGATTGAATTAAGTTTTAGTTAATAAATTTGAGAATAATGTAGACGACCTTTTTCAAATAATTTACTTAAACCATCATATTTTATATAAGACTTAAGTATTATTTGTGAAACTGTCAAATTAAGGAAGCTTGATGCCTTAATAAAAACCTTTGAAAAGTAATGAAGGAAATTCAGAGAAGAATAAGCATATTTCTTTACCATATAAAAAACATTTATTTAATACTCTCAAATGTATCTTTATGGTTAAGAAAAATTAAAAAAAATGATTAGATATAATTAAATGTAATTTTTTGTAATTATTAAAATTCTAATTATCAATTACTTAATAAAATAAAATCAAGTGCTGAGAATTTAAAATTTTAATAAATTTTCAATCAAAAGCTTAGTGTTTTCTTTAAAAAATTTAATTTTCTCAGATTTTAATTTGGAATTATGATTACTTATAGCATCATATTTAGAAATATAACATTCTGCATATTTTATAAGAATCTCTGAAAACGATTTTTTGGAACCAATAATATCTTTATCATTTATAATAATATTATCTGAATTAATTAACAATGAATATTCTCCATTATCATTAGAAAACAATAATTCTTGCGTAATCTTATATGTTGAATATCTATTAAAATATTCTATCATTCTGAATTTAGCAACAGAAATATCATTATTAAAGAGTGAAATATTATTTCTTTTTGAGATTGAAAAAAGTATCCAATATAAAAAGGGATGTAAAATTTTGTTATTATTTATAGTAACCGTTTCAATTTCTAAATTAGATAACTCCAATTGAACTTTTAAATATGAATTTAATTTATTTTGAAATCCAATTTCAATCGACTTAACAGATATTACATGAATTTCTGATTTTTCATTTTGAAAATTCACATTGTCTTCTTGAACTTGAATGGCTAAAATTAAATACTCTAACGATAAAAAATATAAAAAGAAAGAAATAACAAACCCAAAATAAAAAACTAGAAATAAAGCTAAAAATATTGGATAGAGGTGGTATAATAATTCTGGCAAAACCTTTGATAAAGGCAAAATGATTTGAGTTGTTGAAAACAAAATAAAACTAAACATTATAAATTTCAAAACAACTGAACTTAACTTAAATCCAGATAATGAAAGCTTCATAGTATAACCTAACATTAAAATACAAAAAATGGAAACTAAAGCATCTAAAATAACTATTATTATCCTGGAAAATGTTCCAAAAGTATCATAAAACTTATCTAAAAATGTGAAAATTGAAATGATCGAAATAAATACAATAAAAACGATTGCAAACCATTTTTCACGCTGTTTTATCAATCTAGTCAATCTATTTTCTTCATTTAATAATGGAAAATAAGATATACTTAGTAAGAAAATTAAGTTACTTACCGAGGAAATCATTCTATCTACAACAACATAATCAAGACTGAAATCCTGAATGTCAAATAATTTATTTCCAACAATAAATGTTCTATGAAAAAAACTAATCGAAATTAATATTAATGCTATATTTGACTCCTTTAAAAAGGAATTTTTTGTTTTTTTTCTTATCATCCATAAATAAAACAAATAGAATCCACTTAATAAAGAGGTACCAAATAACACTATTAAATAAAACGTTTTATATTGCATAGTAACAATAAATATAAAAATTCACACAAATGTATGCATATTTTAAATAATTAATTTCACTGCAACGAATCTATTTTTAATTAATATTGAATATTTTTATTAGAAACATTCACTTATATTTAGACTTTCAAAACAAACCTATGAAAAACAGTTTTTTAGTTATCTTAACTTTACTTGGTATTCAACAAATGAATGCGCAATTTACGCGTCGTGATTCACTTCAAGGTGGAATACGAATTGAAAGAACTTCTTACGATGTAAAGCGTTATGATTTAAACATCACTATAAATCCGGAACAAAGAAGCATCAAAGGATTTAATGAAATAACTTTTGATGTGGTATCTCCAACTCAAAAAATTCAAGTAGATTTATTTGAAAATATGAAAGTAGATTCGATTGTTTGGAATACAAAGAAATTAAATTATAAACGCGACAATGATGCAGTTTTTATTGATTTTCCTGAAAAATTAGCTTCTAAATCCAATCATAAACTTAAATTTTATTATTCAGGTAATCCATTAATTGCTAAAAATGCACCTTGGGATGGCGGTTTTGTTTTCAAAAAAGATAGTAATGGAAAAGATTTTATAGGTGTTGCGGTTCAAGGAACTGGAGCTAGTTTATGGTATCCAGTAAAAGATTCTCAAACTGACGAACCTGATAATGGCGCTTCAATAAAAGTAGCTGTTCCAAATGGCTTAATGAACGTTTCTAACGGACGCTTTTTAGGTTCACAAAATTTAAAAAATGGCTATACTCGTTGGGATTGGGAAGTTAAAAACCCTATTAATAATTACACGATAACCGTAAATATTGCCAATTATGTTCATATTCAAGATAAAATGCCAGATTTAGATTTGGATTATTATGTTTTGAGAGAAAACGAAGCTAAAGCACGTGAACATTTTATGGAAGTAAAACCAATGATGGAATGTTTTCAATCTAAATTTGGTCGCTATCCTTTTTGGGAAGATGGCTATAAATTAGTTGAAACCCCTTATTTAGGCATGGAACATCAAAGT
>JBILST010000226.1:0-3802 GCA_044371865.1 Flavobacterium sp. | reverse complement strand
AGAATATATTCACCCCGAAGATAATTTTGATAAGAGTAGAAAACATTTATACTCCGCAAATAAAGCTTTGTCAAGAATTGAAATATCCAGTATTTTGTTTTTCTTAGGAATTTTAATGGCTGTAGCCGCTCTAGAAAGCTTGGTTTTCGGCTCAATTAATGGGGTGGAAACAGGAACATTGCGCTATGCTGCTGAAAGTATTTCTAACGCAATACCTAATATGGATATTGTTGTGATTTTTTTAGGAGTTTTGTCCGCTGTAATTGATAATGTGCCTTTAGTTGCTGCTTCTATGGGAATGTATACTTATGAAATAGATCACCCAATATGGCATTTTATTGCTTATTCTGCAGGAACTGGTGGTAGTATGTTAATTATTGGTTCTGCAGCAGGTGTTGCTGCAATGGGTATGGAAAAGATTGATTTCATTTGGTATCTTAAAAAGATTACTTGGCTAGCCTTTGCTGGTTTTATGGCGGGAGCATTGGTATTCTTATTTATTGAACATTACATTAGATAACAATAAATGTATTTTTTATTCGTTTTATATTTAAACACAATTTTATGAGTATTTTTCTTCAAATAGATTCACTTGCAGCGGCTACAAATTCAGTTGTAGAAAATGTTGTTACAAAAAAAGAACTAACATTAATGGAGATAATTTTCAGTGGTGGAATTATCGGTCAAATAGTAATGGGAACCATTTTTATTATGTTATTCTTAACTATTTATTTGTACTTGGAAAGGTTAATGGCTATTAGTGCAGCTTCTAAGATGGATCAGAATTTCATGACTCAGATTAAAATGCACTTGCAACAAGGAAAAGTAGATAATGCTAAAATGCTATGTGCTGCTACAAATTCTCCTGTAGCAAGATTAATTGAAAAGGGTATTTCTCGTATTGGAAAACCTTTAGAGGATATTAATATTGCTATTGAAAATGCTGGAAAACTGGAGGTTTATAAATTAGAAAAAAATGTAAATCTGTTAGCCACGCTTTCTGGAGCTGGTCCTATGACGGGTTTCTTAGGTACAGTAGTTGGTATGGTTATGGCTTTTCATGAGATGGCTACAAGTGGTTCCAATAAGATTGAAATGAGTGTTTTAGCGGAAGGAATCTATACGGCCATGATGACAACAGTTGTTGGCTTGATTGTTGGTATCATAGCTTATGTTGGATACAATCACTTGGTGAGCAAAACTGATAAAATTGTACACATGATGGAAGCTAATGTTGTTGATTTCTTAGATGTTCTAAACGAGCCAGTATAACATTATGAATATAAGAGGAAGAAATAAAGTAAATGCAGAATTCAATATGTCGTCAATGACTGATATTGTTTTCTTGTTATTGATATTCTTTATGATTGCAGTTACTACAATGACGAATACAAATGCCTTAGATTTGGTTTTACCAAATTCTTCTGGACAGTCAGATCAGGTGGAAACTGTTTCTGTAAGTATTGATGAAAAATTCAACTTTTATATGGATAAACAGAAACTTCCTATAGAAGGTTTAGAAATTGCATTACAACAAAAATTGAAAGGTCAAAAAGAGCCAAGTATTGTTTTACATGTGGCTAAAGATGTTCCTATAGAAAATGCGGTAAAAGTTATGGATATAGCTTATAGAAATCAATATAAAATTGTTTTAGCAGTATCACCAAAATAATGATTTTAGAAACTAAATACGAGAAGCGTTCTTTTGGTATAACTTTGGTTGTATTCATATTCTTGTTTATTGGTTTTTATTTCTATATTTTAAAAGATGATCCAAAAATTCCAGAAATTTTTGAAGGTGGACAAATTGCAATTAATTTTGGTACATCTGATGTTGGAATGGGTGATGTTCAGCCTTTAGAACAAGTGCAAACAGCTCCTGAGCCTGCAGTTAAAGAAATAGTTGAAACACCTGCTAAAAATTTAGTTACTCAAACAAATGTAAAGGCAGCAGTTATAAAAACTTCAGAAGTAAAAACAACTACAACTGCCACAACTATTCCGCCAAAAAAGCCAACAAATAGTGCTTTGAATAGTATTTTGAAAGGCCCAAAAAATGACGGCACAACACAATCAGGTCATGGCGATGATACTGAAGGTGGAGATAAAGGTAGGATAGATGGTAGTTTATATTCCAATAGTTTTTATGGAGATGGGTCGGGAGATGGTAAAGGTACTGGAAAAGGAACAGGTTGGGGATTGTCAGGGAGAAAGTTAGCTGGAAACAACAAAAAAGTTCAGGATTGTAATGAATCTGGAAAAGTGGTTGTTAAAATATGGGTTAACCGCCAAGGAAATGTAATTAAAGCCGAACGCTCTCAAGGGACAACCAATACCAATCCTTGTTTGGTAAATCCAGCACTTGAAACTGCCAAAACCTTTAAATGGCAACCCGATGCTAATGCTCCAGAAACCCAAATTGGTTTTGTGGTAGTGAATTTCCAAGTAGGAGAATAAATCTTTCTTATTCCATTTTAAAATGACGTATCAAGAAACGACAACATGGTTGTTTAAACAGTTGCCAATGTTTCAAATGCAAGGCGCTTCAGCCTATAAAAAAGATTTGACCAATACTTTGTTGTTGGTAGAACATTTGCAACATCCAGAAACTAAGTTCAAATCAATTCACGTAGCGGGTACTAACGGTAAAGGTTCAACATCTTCTATGCTTGCTTCAATTTTGCAAGAAGCAGGTTATAAAGTTGGGTTGTATACTTCACCACATTTAAAAGACTTTCGAGAACGTATTCGAATCAATGGTGAAATGATTTCTGAAGAATTTGTGGTTGATTTTGTAGCTCTAAATAAGCCTTTTTTTGAAGACAATCAGTTAAGTTTTTTTGAAATGACAGTTGGTTTAGCGTTTGATTATTTTGCAAAAGAGCAGGTGGATGTAGCGGTTATTGAAGTTGGAATGGGAGGAAGATTAGATTCTACCAATGTTATTACGCCTTTAGTTTCTGTAATTACCAATATTGGTTTTGATCATACGCAGTTTTTAGGTGATACTTTGCCTAAAATAGCCGCTGAAAAAGCTGGAATTATCAAATCTAATATTCCAGTTGTAATAGGAGAATATTCAGAAGAAACAAAACCTGTTTTTATAGATAAAGCTAAATTAGAAAATACTCCAATTTATTTTGCTCAAGATAACCCTGAAGCTACTTACGAATGTGCTTTATTAGGAGATTATCAAGTACATAATAAGAAAACGGTTTTTAAAACCATCGAATTATTGCAATCACAATTTAAAATAGAAGAAAGCCATATTAAGTTAGGATTTAAAAATGTTATTAAAAACACAGGATTGCTAGGTAGATGGCAAATTTTAAATCATAAACCTTTTACCGTTTGTGATACGGCTCATAACAGTCACGGATTAAAAATCGTATTAAATCAAATTCAAAAACATCAATTTGAAAAACTTCATATAGTTTTAGGCGTCGTAAATGATAAAGATTTAGATTCGGTTTTACCTTTATTTCCAAAAAATGCCTGCTATTATTTTTGTAAACCTAATGTGCCTCGTGGACTAAATCCAGAAATATTAAAAGAAAAAGCGACTGATTTTGGGTTGGTAGGAAAAGTATTTGATTCTGTTTCAGAAGCTTATGATGCTGCTTCTGATTTGGCTATGGATTGCGATTTTATTTATATAGGTGGAAGTACTTTTGTGGTGGCGGAAATTGTGTAATTTTTTTCAAAAAACACTTGCAGATACAAATATTCCTTGTATATTTGCACTCGCGATACGGTAATAGTATTGTGTCTTATTGGGGCGATTAGCTCAGCTGGTTCAGAG
>JBILST010000325.1:0-3837 GCA_044371865.1 Flavobacterium sp. | reverse complement strand
ATGTAGGTTCTGAGCACAAACATGCGGCTCAAACACCTAAAACCGTTAACCTAAACGATCTTAAGTAATGGGAGTTATTCACAAAATCGGTAGAAGAAAATGCGCTGTTGCACGTGTTTATGTTTCAGAAGGAACAGGAAAAATCACTGTAAACAAAAGAGAATTCACTAACTACTTCCCAACTGCAACTTTACAGTACAAAGTTATGCAACCAATGTCTATGACAGAAAATGCATCAAACTTTGACGTTAAAGTAAACGTATACGGTGGTGGTTCAACAGGACAAGCAGAAGCTGTGAGAATGGCTATTGCAAGAGCAATGTGTGAAGTTGAGGCTGAAAACAGAGCTATCCTTAAACCAGAAGGATTATTAACAAGAGATCCTAGAATGGTAGAACGTAAAAAATTCGGTCAGAAAAAAGCACGTAAGAGATTCCAATTCTCTAAACGTTAATATTCGATATTTATCAGAATATATTTTCAGATTTATTTTTACAATTAAAATTGAATTAAAAACAAAGTTGTCGATATTCCTTGTAAAAAGGGAATTAGTTTAGCATCTAAATTTTCAAGACCAACGCAAGTGACTACTTGAAAATTGCTAATCACGGAACGTAAACTATTACACAATGGCAAACAAAATTGACGTTAAAGAGTTATTAGAAGCAGGTGTACATTTCGGACACATGACTCGTAAATGGGATCCAAACATGGCTCCTTACATTTATATGGAGCGTAATGGTATTCATATCATTAACTTATATAAAACTGCAGCTAAAATTGAAGAAGCTAATGAAGCTTTGAAAAAAATTGCTGCATCTGGTAGAAAAGTATTATTCGTTGCTACCAAAAAACAAGCAAAAGATATCGTTGCTGAGAAAGCAGCTGCATGTAACATGCCTTACATCACTGAAAGATGGCCTGGTGGTATGTTAACTAACTTCGTAACTATCCGTAAAGCTGTTAAAAAAATGGCTTCTATTGATAGAATGAAGAAAGACGGTACTTTCATGACTTTATCTAAAAAAGAAAGATTACAAGTAGATCGTTTACGTGCTAAATTAGAGAAAAACTTAGGTTCTATTGCTGACATGTCTAGACTTCCAGCAGCTCTTTTTGTAGTAGACGTTAAAGCTGAGCATATTGCAATTAAAGAAGCACAAAAATTAAACATTCCAGTTTTCGCAATGGTAGATACGAACTCGGATCCACGTCCAATTGATTTCGTTATTCCTGCTAATGATGATGCTTCTAAATCTATTGATAAAGTTTTATCTTTAGTATCTGCTGCTTTAATCGAAGGTCTTTCTGATAGAAAAGTTGAAAAAGACGAATTACCAGCTAAAGAAGTAGAAGCTACTGAAGCGCCTACAACTGAAACTGAAGCATAAATAAATTAAATTCCAAGAATTAAATTCCAAATTCCAAACTTGTTCTAACTTTTATAGTTAGCAATTTAGTAAAATTGGAATTTGGGATTTAATAATTGGAATTTTTTACTTTTATAAACAACAAATAAAAAACATACAAAATGGCAAATATTACTGCTGCAGACGTAAATAAATTAAGAACTATCACTGGTGCTGGAATGATGGATTGTAAAAAAGCATTAGTAGAAGCAGAAGGAGATTTTGATTTAGCTATCGAAAACTTAAGAAAAAAAGGTCAAAAAGTAGCTGCTAACCGTTCAGATAGAGAATCTACTGAAGGTGCTGCTATTGCTGTTATCAATGCTGACAAAACTGCTGGTGTAGCTATCACTTTAAACTGTGAAACTGACTTCGTAGGTAAAAACGAATCTTTCGTTAAATTAGCTACAGACTTAGCTAACCAAGCATTAAACTTCGCTACTAAAGAAGAATTATTAGCTTCTGATTTTGGTGGAATTACTGTTGCTGAAAAATTAATTGAGCAAACAGGAGTTATTGGAGAAAAAATTGAAGTAGGTTCTTTCGAAAGATTAGAAGGTGCTTTTGTTGGATCTTATATTCACGCTGGTAAAATTGCTACTTTAGTAGCATTATCTGCAAATGTTGAAGGCGCTGACGAAGCTGCTAAAAACGTTGCAATGCAAGCTGCTGCAATGAACCCAATTGCTTTAAACGAAGCTGGTGTTGATGCTGCAATCATTGAAAAAGAAATCGAAATTGCTAAAGAACAATTAAGAGCTGAAGGTAAACCAGAAGCAATGTTAGACAACATTTCTAAAGGAAAAATCCAACGTTTCTACAAAGACAACACTTTAGTAAACCAAGATTATATCAAAGATGGTTCTATGAGTGTTGCTGCTTACATTAAATCTGTAGAGGCTAACTTAACTGTTTCTGGATTCAAAAGAGTTGCTTTAGGTTAATCTACCTAATTCAAATACATATAAAAACTTCAATCTTCGGGTTGAAGTTTTTTTTATGACATAATTCAGCTATTTTTGATAAAAATATTGCAATGTTTCACAGAAAAAAAGACATAATATACGTTGTATTAGCGGGGATTTTTATCACCAATGCTTTAGTTGCAGAATTAATTGGCGGAAAATTAATTCATGTGGGTGATACCGTCATGAGTTTAGGCATTTTACCTTGGCCCATAGTTTTTATTACCACCGATTTAATCAACGAATATTTTGGCGAAAAAGGCGTGAAAAAACTCTCTTTTATTACCGCAGGCTTAATTGCTTACACCTTTTTTTTGTTGTTAATTGGACTCAATATTCCCGCAGTAAAAGGAGATGGATTAATTTCTGACGAACAATTTAATGCAGTCTTTGGTCAGAGCATGTGGATTATTTTGGGAAGTATCACTGCATTTTTAGTTTCCCAATTAATTGATGTTACTATTTTCCATTTTGTAAAAAACAGAACGGGCAAAAAAATGATTTGGTTGAGAAGTACGGGTTCTACTGTGATTTCTCAATTATTTGACAGTTTTATTGTGTTAGGAATTGCCTTTTGGTTACCTGGTAAAATAAATGGAGAAACGTTTGTAGCCTCAGCCTTTACAGGATATTTTGTAAAATTAATAATTGCTATTGGATTGACTCCTTTGATTTATTTAGGTCATTATTTAATTGATAACTATTTAGGAACTGAAAAAAATGGAAACTAAACTAAGATGTGCTTGGTGCGAAAAAGATGATTTATACCGCAATTACCATGATAGCGAATGGGGAAAACCGGTTTATGATGATGAAACTATTTTCGAATTTTTAATTTTAGAAACCTTTCAGGCGGGATTGAGTTGGTATACTGTTTTGGCAAAAAGAGAAAATTTCAGAAAAGCATTTGATAATTTCGACTTGATAAAAATCGCTAATTATTCAGAAGAAAAAATGGCAGAATTAGCTGAAGATACTGGAATTATCAGAAACAAGCTAAAAATCAAAGCAACGGTTACTAATGCGCAAGCTTATATAAAAGTGCAGGAAGAATTTGGTGGTTTTTCCAAATACATTTGGGGATTTGTAGAAGGCAAACCCATCGACAACCAACCCAAAACATTAAAAGATGTTCCTGCAACTACACCTATTTCAGACGCTTTGAGCAAAGATTTAAAAAAACGCGGATTCAAATTTGTTGGCTCAACCGTTATGTACGCTCATATGCAAGCTACTGGAATGGTAAATGACCACATTATGGAATGTTTTACAAGAAAATAAAAAAATGAGCAACGACCCACTTCACGGAAAAACTTTAAAGGAAATTGTAGAACAATTAGTAAATTTCTACGGCTTTGACACCTTAGCCGAATTAATCAACATCAATTGTTTTAAGGAAAATCCATCTGTAAATTCTAGTTTAAAATTCTTAAGAAAAACAGATTGGGCAAGAAAAAAAGTGG
>JBILST010000057.1:0-10776 GCA_044371865.1 Flavobacterium sp. | reverse complement strand
ACGGTTGAAATCGTAGAAAATAAAAATAATATAAAAAGTGAATTGGTGATTATAGGTAAAGAAATTGAACTTAAATCAATTGAAAGAATTTTAAAACCAGCACTTCAAAAGAATAAAAATACAAACGAGGTATGACAAATATAATTTTACCAAACGGAGATAAACGTGTTATCGCACAAAATAATGCAACATTAGTTGATGTAGCAAAGTCAATAAGTAATTCTTTAGCCAAAGAAGTTTTGTTGGCATCTGTTAACGATTCAATAGTAGATACTAATTTTATCATTAAAGACAATTCAAAAGTAAATTTATTTACATGGAAAGATGATGAAGGTAAAAAAGCATTTTGGCATACAACAGCCCATTTACTCGGAGCTGCTATTTTAGAACTTTATCCTAATGCAAAAATTGCAACTGGACCAGCAATAGAAAATGGGTTTTATTACGATATTGATTTTGAAGATTATAAATTTACAGATGCCGATTTGAAAAAGGTAGAAGATAGAATGTTGTTTTTGGCAAAGCAAAATTTTCTAAATATAAGAAAAGAAGTCGCTAAAGCTGAAGCAATCCAGTTTTTTACAACAAACTACAATTCGTATAAATTAGAATTAATTGATGATTTAGAAGACGGAACAATCACGTTTTATGAAACTGGTTCGTTTACTGATTTATGTGCTGGACCACATATTCCAAATACTTCCATAATTAAAGCGATTAAGCTGACGGCAATTTCTGGCGCGTATTGGCGTGCCAACGAAAATAATAAAATGCTAACCAGAATTTATGGAATTTCTTTCCCAAAAAAATCTGATTTAGATGATTATCTAATTGCTTTAGAAAATGCAAAAAAAAATGATCATAGAAAATTAGGAAAAGAATTAGACTTATTTTATTTTGATGAAGAAGTTGGTATGGGATTACCACTTTGGGCACCTAAAGGAGAACAACTTAGACATAATTTAATTAGCTTTTTAAGAAAAATTCAAACAAAAGCAGGTTACCAACACGTGGCAAGCCCTCATATTGGTAAAAAGGAATTATACATTAAATCTGGGCATTATGCAAAATATGGTGAAGATTCTTTTCAACCCATTCATACACCTGCAGAAAATGAATTGTTTTTTTTAAAACCAATGAATTGTCCGCATCATTGCAAAATCTATAATGCAACGCCAAAAAGTTATAAAGAATTACCAGTAAAATATGCCGAATTTGGAACAGTTTATAGATATGAACAAAGTGGCGAACTTCATGGTTTAACCCGTGTTAGAGGTTTTACGCAAGATGATGCACATATTTATTGTCGACCAGATCAGTTAAAAGAAGAATTTTTAAAAGTAGTTGATTTAGTAAACTTAGTATATTCAAAATTAGGATTTACAGAATTTTATACTCAAATTTCATTACGTGATCCAGATAACAAACAAAAATATTTAGGTACAGATGAAATGTGGCAATTGGCAGAAAATGCTATTATAGAAGCTACTCAAGAAAAAGGATTAAAAACTACTACTAAAGAAGGTGAAGCCGCTTTTTATGGGCCAAAATTAGATTTCATGGTACGTGATGCAGTAGGTAGAAAATGGCAAATAGGTACTATTCAGGTCGATTATATGATGCCAGAAAATTTTGATTTAACCTACATTGGTTCAGATAATGCTAAACATAGACCAGTAATGATTCATAGAGCCTTGTTTGGTTCAATGGAACGTTTCATTGCGTTGCTAATTGAACATACAGGAGGAAATTTTCCTTTCTGGTTAGCACCTATTAAAATTATAGTTTTGCCTGTAGCTTCTAAATTTGAAACCTATGCTAATGAAGTTGTAACCCAAATCGAAGATAGCTTTGATTTTACCGTTCAAGTTGATTTTCGTGATGAAAAAATTGGAAAAAAAATTAGAGATGCAGAAACTCAAAAAATTCCATTCATGTTAATTGTTGGTGAGCAAGAAATGAATACCAATTCTGTTTCATTAAGAGAGCACAAAAAAGGTGATGTGGGAACTTTTACTTTGGAAAAGTTAAAAGAATTAATTTCAAATAAATTATAAGCATAATGATACTTAGTCGTAAAGAAATAAAAGAAAATTTAGAGAATAAATCTATTGTTATTAATCCGTATAACGAAAAACATCTAGGGCCAAATAGTTATAACTTAATGTTGCATAACGAATTATTAATTTATCAGGAAGATGTTTTAGATATGAAAAAAGACAATTCATATAAAATAATCACAATTCCAGAAGAAGGTTTGGTGTTAGAACCCAACACTTTGTATTTAGGAAGAACTGTAGAATTTACACAAACCGATAAGTTTGTACCTATGTTAGAAGGTAGAAGTAGTGTGGGAAGATTAGGAATGTTTATACATATTACAGCCGGAATGGGTAATATTGGAATGGCGGGTCATTGGACATTAGAGATCTTTGTGGTGCAACCTTTACGAATTTATCCTAATGTTGAGATTTGCCAAATATTTTTTAACACCATTAACGGAGATTTTGAACCTTATGCTTCTGGTAAATATCATTTAAATTCTGGTATTCAACCAAGTTTTATGTATAAAGAATTTTTATAAAAAATGAAAAATGTACTTCTGCTTCTTATTCACTTTTATCAATATTGTATTTCTCCTTTTATTGGGAAAAATTGCAGACATGAACCTACATGTTCTAATTATATGAAAGAAGCAATAATAGAATGGGGTATTTTTAAAGGTGTTTTTTTAGGACTAAATAGATTGAGAAAATGTCATCCTTGGGGAACAATTGGTTATGATCCGGTTCCGCAAAATAACAATAAAAAACAGTAACAATGAAAAACGATATAAATGAAAAATTTGAAATAGAAGGTGATTCTCACAACTTAACTTCCTTAGAAACACCATTGCGTGATGATGCTTTTAAACTATCAGATGATGAAAAAATTGAAATTATTCAAGAGAATTTTCTAAAAATAATGGAAACTTTGGGACTCGATTGTACTGATGATAGTTTAAGAGGAACGCCGTACAGAGTGGCTAAAATGTATGTGAAAGAACTTTTTTCAGGGTTAAACCCTGAAAATAAACCAAAAATGTCAGTTTTCTATAATAAATATGAATACAACAAAATGTTGGTTGAGGCTAATATTACCTTTAATTCTTCTTGTGAGCATCACTTTTTACCTATTGTAGGAGTAGCTCATGTGGGTTATATTTCTTCTGGAAAAGTTATTGGAATTTCAAAAATTAATCGCATTGTCCAATATTTTGGTAAACGTCCTCAAGTTCAAGAACGAATGACAATTCAAATTTTCAACGAATTAAAATTAGCGTTAAAAACAGATGATGTTATTGTAGTTGTAAAAGCAAAACATTTATGCGTTTCGTCTCGAGGTGTTATGGATAAAACAAGTTTTACAACCACAATTGAGTATGGCGGAAAATTCGAAGATACGGTGTTACAAAATAATTTTTTTAAACTAATTGAAAAAGAATAAATAGGATGAAAGCTACAATTTGTAGAGAAGCTCATTTTAACGCATGTCATAGAATGCATAACCCCAATTGGTCAGATGAAAAAAACGTTGAAGTTTTCGGAATTTGTAATAGTAAAAATTATCACGGACATAATTACAGACTAATCGTAAAAATAACGGGAGAAATTAATCCTGAAACAGGTTTTGTAATTAATTTAAGCGAATTAGCTTCGATAATAAAAGTTGAAATTGAAGACAGATTTGATCATAAAAATCTAAATCTCGATTGCCCAGAATTTGATGGGAAATTAGTTTCTACCGAAAATTTTGCCTGGATAATTCACGATTTATTAAAGCAGAAATTACCTTCAAAGAGTAAATTAAAAATCGTTTTATATGAAACCGATAGAAATTTTGTTGAAGTAGAAGATTAAAAAAAATGCAACATAGTTGCGTTTAAAATAAAAAGATATACCTTTGTAAGGTTAAACAAATAATTAGATGAAAAAATTACCCGTTACAGTATTGTCAGGATTCTTAGGTGCAGGTAAAACTACACTTTTAAACCATATTCTTCATAATAAAGATGGATTGAAAGTTGCTGTGATTGTAAACGATATGAGCGAAGTAAATGTAGATGCTCGTTTAGTTAAAAACGAAATGACACTTTCACGTACAGAAGAAAAACTTGTAGAGATGAGTAATGGTTGTATTTGCTGTACGTTACGTGAAGATTTGATGGTTGAAGTTGAAAAATTGGCTAAAGAGAACCGCTTCGATTATTTACTTATTGAAAGCACAGGAATTTCAGAGCCCATACCCGTGGCACAAACTTTTACATTCGTAAGCGAAGACGGTCAGATGGATTTGTCAAAATTCAGTTATATCGATACCATGGTAACGGTTGTTGACGCCTTTAATTTTTTTAAAGATTTTGGTAAAGCGGAAACATTAAAAGATATTAAAGCAACTGATATCGAAGGAGATGATAGAACCATTGTAAATTTATTGGTTGATCAAATTGAGTTTGCTAATGTAATTGTATTAAATAAAGTGGATTTAGTAAATAGAGACCAGATATTACTTCTTGAAAACTCAATAAAAAAGTTAAATCCAGTTGCAAAAATAATACATTCTGAATTAGGAAAAATTCACCCTTCTGAAATATTGAATACTGGTTTATTTAATTATGAAGAAGCTGAAATGTCAGCAGGTTGGATTCAAGAATTAGAAGGTATTCATACACCTGAAACAGAAGAATATGGTATAAATTCTTTTGTGTTTAAAGATTATAGGCCTTTTCATCCAGACAGATTTTGGAGTTTTATAGAAAATTTTCCACCATCAATTATTAGAAGCAAAGGTCTTTTTTGGATAGCTTCTAGGCCAAAGCAAGCTTTGAATTGGAGTCAAGCTGGTGGTTCTTGCAAGGCAGAAGGAGCAGGAGTTTGGTGGGCAAGTATGATTTACTCACAACGTATTCAATATCCGAATTTTATCAATAATCAAGAAATTATAGAAGAAAGATGGTCTTTGGATTTTGGAGATCGATTAAATGAAATAGTATTTATTGGAATTCAGATGAATGTTACTGAGTTGCATAACAAATTAGAAGCATGTCTTTGTAATCCTGATGAAATAATGGATTTACAAGATGGTTTCTTTTCAAATAAAGACAAATTTCCAGTTCCTAATCCATTTATGGAAGAAGTTGCTGGAGGAGTTAGTTTTTATGATTAATAGTACGCAAAGGGGTGGTTTCCTTTGCGGTAGAATTTTTTTTTCATTTAAAACAGCCTTCAGTAATGAAGGCTGTTTTTGTTAAAAATAGTTTAATTAATTCAATTATTCCAAATATTTTTAATGAAATAACTACATTTACAAGTCTTAATTATTTCAGAATGATTGCAACTAAAAACATACGATTTTCTTACAGTAAAGAGCAAGAATTTATCTTTCCAGATTTGTATTGCGAAGCAGGAAGTACCTTGTTAATTACTGGCGATTCGGGTAAAGGAAAAACTACCTATTTACATATTCTAGCAGGATTATTAAAACCATCTAAAGGCGAAATCGAAATCGATAAAACCGATATTGTTTCACTATCTGAAAAAACAGCAGATAGATTCAGAGGAAAGCACATTGGTGTAGTTTTTCAAAAATCGCATTTTATAGCCGCTCTAAGTGTTTTGGAAAATTTAGAAATGGCAAGTTGGTTGGCATCAGGTAAAAAACATACAAAAAGAGCAAAAAAGTTATTAGAACAATTAGGTATTGAAAATCAAGCGTCAAAATTACCTTCGCAGTTAAGTATTGGACAACAACAACGCGTTTCAATTGCGCGCGCGTTAATGAACGAACCAAAAGTTTTGTTAGCAGACGAACCAACATCGAGTTTAGATGATAAAAATGCAGAAAAAGTAATTGAATTGCTGACTTCTTTATCCAAAGAATACAAAGCGGCTTTATTAATTGTGACGCACGACAGCCGAATTAAAGAAAAATTCATCAATAAAATCACCTTAATATGATTACAAAATTAGCATGGAAAAATATATGGTTTAAACCATTAAATACTATTTTGAGTGTTATTTTGTTAACCTCAAGTGTTGCAATCATAACGACTTTAATTTTGGTTGAAAAGCAATTTGAAGAAAAATTTTCAAGTAATATTGATGGAGTAGATTTGGTAATGGGTGCGCAAGGAAGTCCGTTGCAATTGATTTTATCTTCGGTGTATCAAGTAGATTCTCCAACCGGAAATATTAGCTACGATTCGGCAAAAGTTTGGATGCAACATCCATTTGTTCAAAAAGCGATTCCGTTAGCATTTGGAGATAATTACCGAGGATATAAAATCTTAGGAACAACTCCAGATTATTTAGAAAAATATGGTGCAAAGATTGCCGAAGGAAACCTATTCGAAAAGAATTTCGAAGTCGTAATCGGAAGTGATATTGCTCAAAAATTAAGTTTAAAAATTGGCGATGAGTTCTTCGGTTCGCATGGCGATGCGGCAGAAGGTGAAGTGCACGACCATTACGCATATAAAGTTGTCGGAATTGCAAAACCAACAGGAAAAGTAGTTGATAATTTGATTTTATGTACGATTCCAAGTGTTTGGCAAATGCACGGTGGACATGAAGAAACCGAAAATCCAGCACATGGCGAAGAAGGTCACGTTCACGTAGAAGGAGAAGAACATCAGGAAGAAGCTGATATGACTTTAGACGAACCAGGCATGGAAATTACAGCGGTTTTACTAAAATTCCGTAATAAAATGGGAATTGTAACTTGGCCAAGAATCATCGCACAAAATACTAAAATGCAAGTTGCTTCACCAGCAATCGAAGTGAATCGTTTGTTTTCTTTATTCGGGATTGGAATTTCAGCTTTGCAATATTTAGCCTACGGAATCATGTTGATTTCAGGAATTTCGATTTTCATTGCACTTTATAATACATTGAAAGAGCGCCAAAATGAATTTGCCTTAATGCGTGTCAACGGAGCCAAAAGATTACAACTTTTAAAAGTAGTGATGATTGAAAGTTTGCTTTTGTGTGTAGTGGGATTTGTTTTTGGTACGATTTTGGGAAGAGTAGTATTAAGTATGCTTTCCAACTCAGCCGAAGAAGATTTTAAAATGAGTTTTAATCCATACGAATTTCTATGGGAAAAAGAAGGAACTTTATTTTTACTAACTATATTTGTGGGCTTTATTGCAGCGTTAATTCCAGCCGTGAAAGCATACAACCTAAATATTTCAAAAACATTAGCAAATGCGTAATTATATTAAATTAAGTCTAGCTCTTTTAGTTTTTATTTCGTTGATGAGCTTTAGTAATAGTTCGATTTCAGAAGTAAAATCAAATAGTAATATTACAATAGCAGATACCTTGACATGGAAAACGTTAGGTGATATCAAATACGTTCGAAAAAAACACGCAACTTATGGCGAAGTCGAATTTCCTCAGGTAAATATGAAGTTAAAAATGATGCAAAAGAAAACCGTTTTTATGAGCGGATTCATTGTGCCAATTGATAACAAAAATTACGCATTGAGTAAAAACGTATTTGCCGCTTGTTTCTTCTGTGGAAAATCGGGACCAGAAACAATTGCGGGAATTAAGTTTAAAGGTGGTGCTTTTCCAAAGTTAAAAACAGATACGTATGTAACTTTAAAAGGAACTTTTAGATACAACGAAACCGATGTGGAAGATTGGATTTACCACATCGAAAACGCCGAAATTATTTCTCAAAGTAAATAAGTTAGAAGCCCATTTATTTGGGCTTTTTTTAATCATTCAAATACATAGCTTTGCAATCATACCATCATAAAAAACATCTCTTTTTCGATTTAGACCACACGCTTTGGGATTTCGATAAAAATTCTGCTTTTGCGTTTGATACGATTTTTAAACGGCAAGGTTTGGATATTAATTTATCTGATTTTCTAAATATATATATTCCTCGTAATCAGCATTATTGGAAATTATATCAAGTAAATCAAATTTCACACGAGGATTTACGATATTATCGTTTAAAAGACGTTTTTGATGCATTGCAATTGGAGGTTTCTGATGCATTGATTGATCTACTATCCGATGAATATATCAAATATTTGCCCGAATACAATCATTTATTTGATGGGGCCATTGAACTGTTAGAGTATCTTAAGCCTAAATATAAATTACATATTATAACTAACGGATTTGCATCGGTTCAAACAAGAAAACTTGAAAATTCAAATATTGGACATTATTTTGAAACGATTACAAATTCTGAAATGGCAGGTGTTAAAAAACCACATCGCGATATATTTGATTTTGCTTTATCTTTGGCAAATGCTTCCAAAGAGGAAAGTATTATGATAGGCGATAGTTATGAGGCGGATGTTGTTGGAGCCATTGAAGCAGGAATTGAAGCCGTGTTTTTCAACGAACATAATATTACTGTTGAAAAGCCTGTTTTACAAGTAAATCATTTATTACAATTAAAAAATATATTATAGTTATGAAGAAAATTGTTTTATTGTTGGTTTTATTTATTTACTCTTTTTCCTTTGCTCAGGATAATTATAAATATGTTATTGTTCCCAAAAAATTTAGTTTTTTTAAAGAAGAAAACAAATATAATTTAAATGAAATGACAAAATCGTTCTTTGAAAAGGAAGGATTTCAAGTAGTATACGATACAGATGCTTTTCCAATTGATTTAGCTGAAAATCGATGTTCTGCATTATATATTAACGTTATAGAACAAAGTAATATGCTATTTACTAAAATTGCATTTGAGTTAAAAGATTGTCAAAACAAATTAGTATTGGCAAGTAAACAAGGCGAATCTAGAAGCAAAGAATATGAAAAGGCGTATAACGAATCTTTCAGAGAAGCATTAATTAGTATGCGTGGTCTTTTAAATTTTAAGGCTACTGTAATTCCTACAACAAAAGAAGTTTCCGTTGTTGCTTCTGAAGAAAAAATTAACACAGCAAATGTTGTAAATGAAAATCAACTTTTTGCCATTCCTACCTCATTAGGATATAAATTAGTAAATGGAATTCCTGAAACTATTTTTGTTATTCATAAAACTTCAGTTGATTCAGTTTTTATAGCAAAGAAAGGATTACTAACCGGTGTTTTAATGAAGAAAAGTAACAGCTGGTTTTTTGAATATTACGAAGGAGATAAATTACTTTCAGAAAAAGTGGAGGTTAAGTTTTAATTTTGAACACTGAACACTGAACACTGAACACTGAACACTGAATCAATACCCATACTTATCCTTCCAACGATTCTTTAAAAACTGACGTAATTCTTTTTCGCGGGCATTTTCGCCTGGTTCAAAGAATTTAGTTTCAGAAATTTCAGTTGGTAAAAATTCTTGTTCGGCAAAGTTGTTAGGGAAATTGTGCGAGTATTTGTATTCTTCTCCATAACCTAATTCTTTCATTAATTTGGTTGGTGCATTTCGTAAATGAATAGGAACCGGTAAATCGCCTGTTTGTTTTACCATTTGTTGTGCTTTTCCAATTGCCATATAACTGGCATTACTTTTTGCTGAAGTTGCCAAATAAATCGCACATTGACTCAAAATAATACGACTTTCGGGATAACCAATAGTTGCCACCGCTTGAAATGCATTATTTGCCATTATAAAAGCTGTTGGATTGGCATTTCCGATATCTTCACTGGCTAAAATAAGCATTCGTCGGGCAATGAATTTTACATCTTCGCCACCTTCAATCATTCGAGCTAACCAATAAACCGCACCATTTGGGTCGCTTCCACGAATTGATTTGATAAAAGCCGATACAATATCATAATGTTGTTCGCCTGTTTTATCATACAATACCGTATTCTTTTGCACCAATTGCATTACTTTTTCATTCGTAATTTCAATGGTATCGCTTTCGGTTGCATTAATTACCAATTCGAAAATATTCAATAATTTTCGTCCATCTCCACCTGAAAGTCTTAATAATGCTTCGGTTTCTTTTAATTGGATATTTTTATTTAGTAGCTGAGCATCAGTTTTCATCGCGCGATGTAACAAGGCTTCCAAATCGTCTTTGGTAAACGCGTTCAACACATACACCTGACATCTTGACAATAAAGCGGGTATGACCTCAAAACTCGGATTTTCAGTTGTGGCACCAATCAAAGTTACCCAACCTTTTTCGACCGCTGTCAACAATGAATCTTGTTGAGATTTACTAAAACGATGAATCTCATCAATGAATAAAATCGGATTTTTTGCGGTAAACAAACCACTACTTTGCTTCGCTTTTTCAATTACTTCACGAACGTCTTTAACACCCGAATGTATCGCGCTCAGTTGGTAAAACGGACGTTTACTTTCTTGCGCCATAATTTGTGCCAAGGTAGTTTTTCCAGTTCCTGGAGGTCCCCATAAAATCAGACTCGGAATTAATCCTTTGGCAATTTGTTGCGTTAATGAACCTTCAGGGCCAACTAAATGCAATTGGCTGATGTAATCCGATAATTGTTGTGGGCGAATGCGTTCGGCTAATGGTTGATTCATGACGTAAAATTACAAAAATATGCGATTCTTTTTTAGATTTTTACCACATAGAAACATAGATTCTAAATTATTACTTAAAGGCATTTCATTAATTTAAGATTATATAGATTTCGCTAAGCGAGCTATGTCAAGTGTAACGTCTTTTTCTCGTAAAGTAAAACTTATGTGACTCCTATGTTTGCTAAGTTATAGATTTTAATATTTAAAGTCAATAATTTTACAAGTTTAAAGTGAAATAGAATGAGAGAACAAATGTGTCTAAATAGT